>CAMDGL010000001.1 GCA_945897845.1 Chitinophaga pinensis
AACTCTTGCGTTTTTAGCGGCTGCAAAGGTATTTTTCTTTTTATCTATTCCAAAACTTTTTAAAATTATTTTGAAACTTTTTTCCAGATCTTCCTTTGCTTGCCTTTGCCCCCGTTGCCGGATAACAAACTTTCCTTTGAAAGCGGTCACAAAGATAGAGGCAGAAGATTACCACGCAACACTTAGAAAAACCTTTTCTGAAACTATTTCATCAATCCATTAGCCAAATACTGAAAACCAGGATTTTAATGATATCAGTTAATGTGAAGTTAAAGTTAAGTGGACACCATTAACTATCGTTATCCAAATATAATAAGGATATCCATCTTTCATTTACATTGTAAAAATAACTTCAGGAAGGATATGACAGCATAAATAAAGGGATCAAACCATGAAACTCGATGTCATCTGATTGCAGGAAACCAAAATTAAAAAACTGATTGACATACTCCTGTTGCTCAGTTTTTATACCTTTGCGCCCTCGAAAGAAAAATTCTTCAGATGGCACATTCTTATTCCATTGAAATTAAAGAGTTTGACACCATTATCGTTGGAAGCGGTTTGGCTGGCCTGACTGCGGCTTTTCATGCCTCAAAAAAAGGGAGTGTCGCCATTATTACCAAATCGCAGCTCGATATCAGTAATTCGTATTATGCACAGGGCGGTATTGCAGTTGTAATGGATGAAAATGATTCCTTTGAATCCCATATTCAGGATACTTTAATTGCCGGACGTGGACTTTGCGACCTCGATGCAGTAAAGATACTGGTTGCCGAAGGGCAGGAATGTGTTCAGGAACTGATCCGTATTGGAATGCAATTCGACAAGGAAAACGGACTCTTTGTTCAGGGACTTGAAGGTGGGCACAGCTTTCGCAGGATTCTTCATGCAGGTGGCGATGCAACCGGAAAGGGTCTTACGATGTTCATGCTGAAAAAAGTTCAGGAACAAAAAAACATACAGGCATTCGAATATACCACGGTGGTCGAACTTCTGGTCAGCGATCAGGTTTGTACGGGAGTTCAGGCATTCGACTTTGTGAGCAGTAAAAACATTGTTTTCAAATCGAAATCTACAATCATTGCAACCGGCGGATTATCGCGAATATACGACCGATCGACAAATCCACACACTGCTACCGGCGATGGTATCGCGTTGGCCTACCATGCAGGTGCCAAACTTTCCGATATCGAATTCATTCAGTTCCATCCAACAGCATTGAGTATTCCCGGCGAGGAAGCATTTTTGATCAGCGAAGCAGTTCGCGGCGAAGGTGCCTGGCTGCTGAATCCGAAAGGAGAACGATTTATGCAACATATCCATCCACTTGCAGAACTCGCACCGCGCGATGTGGTTGCTTATGCAATTTACAATGAATTACAGTTGCATCAGACCGATTTTCTTCATCTCAGTTTAAAACACCTCAATCCTGAGATTATAAAGAAGCGTTTTTCGAATATTCATGATACCTTATTAAAATACAACATTGATTTTACCCGCGATTTGTTGCCGATCTCACCTGCCGCGCATTATATGGTAGGTGGTATTCAAACCGATTTGCACGGTGAAACCAACATCAAAGGTTTGTTTGCCTGCGGCGAAGTAGCTTCAACCGGAGTAATGGGTGCCAACAGACTGGCAAGTAACTCCTTGCTCGAATGTTTGGTATTTGGTAAACGTGCAGCCGAAAAAGCGATGTTACAGGAAAATATACTAACAGAATTGCCTGAAATAAACAGCATTCATATTGCTCAGGAAAATGAAAATCTTTTTCTTGAAACAAAAAACCAAATTGCAGTATTAATGAGTAAAAAAGCCGGGATTGTACGGTCGGGAATAAAACTAACTGAGGCAATTGACGAACTTAATACAATAAGAAATCAATTACCGCACAAAATTAATGAATACAATCTTTTAAAAATCAAACACATTACTGATATTTGCACCCTCATTTGCAGATCAGCGTTAATCAGGGAAGAAAGCCGTGGCGGGCATATTCGGGAAGACTTCAAATTAGAAGATCCTAAGTTTTGTGCCCATCTGGTTCAGCAAATAGGTCAAGTGTTTAAATTTCAGGAAATTCGCAAATAAAAACATGAACAAAAACGTAAGAAAAGCAGCACACATACTTATCGACCTTGCACTAATGGACGACGTTGGTGATGGTGATATCACAACCGACAATATTGTTCCATCTGGAACCAGGCGCAAAGCAAAAATGGTTGCCAAGGCAGATGGCGTAGTTGCAGGACTTCCGATAGCTGAAATGGTTTTTAGAAAACTCGATGAGAACCTGATTTGGAACGAGTTGGTTGAAGAAGGTGCAAAGGTGAAAAATGGCGATGTCTTGGTTGAGTTTGAAGGAACCTACCGGTCGCTCCTAACAGGAGAACGAACTGCCCTTAACTTTTTACAGCGGTTATCCGGAATTGCAACCATGTCAGCCAAATACGCTGATGCAGTTAAAGATTTTCAAACCGTTATACTTGATACCCGCAAAACCCTTCCCGGATTTAATAAGCTTGACAAATATGCTGTAAAAAAAGGCGGCGCCAGCAACCACCGCCATGGACTTCACGACATGGCAATGATAAAGGACAACCACATTGAAGTGGCCGGTGGAATCACCGCAGCTGTAAAAGCGGTACGCAGCGGCGTTGAACACGGGATAAAGATTGAAGTGGAAACCACTTCACTTGATCAGGTCCAGGAGGCAATTGATGCGAAGGTTGACATCATCATGCTCGACAACATGGACAATGAAACCATGCGTAAAGCTGTTGAACTGATTGCAGGCCGGGCAAAAATTGAAGCGTCAGGGAATATGACCTTTGAACGGCTGCACGATGTCGCAGCAACTGGTGTCGATTACATTTCAATCGGTGCACTGACTCATTCGGTCAGTGCATTGGATATCAGTCAACGAATAGAAGATTAGTCATTGATAAACCTCGTCATAGATATAGGAAATAGCCGGACAAAGATCGCTTTGTTCAACCAGCATGATTTGATGTTCAATGTTCCGATTGATCATTTAACAGTCAATCATGTGCTTAGCCTGAAAGCGGATTATCCACAATTAAATAAGGTAATACTTTCTTCGGTAAAACCATACGACGAAGAATTAAAACGTCTTTTGTCCGAAGAATTTGATCAGTTTATAGAACTTGACCATCATACGGAATTGCCCATCGGGAATTTATACGAAACGCCCGAAACGCTTGGGAAAGATAGGATTGCAGCAGCAGTTGGCGCCAACGAACTTTTTCCGGATCAGAATTTACTGATTATTGATGCAGGCACGGCCATTACCTACGATCTGGTTTCAGAAAAAAATCAGTTTATCGGCGGAAATATTTCACCAGGGCTTGAGATGCGTTTCAAAGCCCTGAACCATTTTACGGGCAAGCTGCCACTTGTTGATTATAGTAATGATTTTGAACCGGTTGGGAGAAACACAATTGATGCAATACGTGCGGGAGTCCAGAACGGGATTCTTTTCGAAATTGCACAAACCATTGATTTATTTAACAGAAATTATCAAAATTTACATATCATTATGACCGGAGGTGATTCTTATTTTTTTGATAAAAAATTAAATTATTCCATATTTGTACACTTTAATTTAACCCTCATCGGTTTAAACAGGATTCTGGAACACAATGCGAAAAAGAACTAATGCACTATCAGTCGTGATGGTTTTGATTATCTGCGGATTATCTGGCTTTGCGCAAAACAACAACACAACTTCTCCCTTTTCGAGATATGGATTAGGCGATTTACATCATTACGGCTACGGTCGCACCGCAGCAATGGGAGGAGCTTCGTTAGGCAGCCGACATGCTGTGCAGATCAATTCGGCGAATCCCGCCTCTTATACAGCCAACGACAGTTTGTCATTTATTTTCGAATTTGGTTTAGATGGCACTTTATCAAATTACAAAAGCAATTTTGGAAACACGCAGACCGACGATGTCAACTTCCGTTACTTTTCACTGAGTTGGCCAGTTACAAAATGGTTAGGTGGGGCAATGGGTATTCAACCCTTCTCTGATATGGGATATGAAGTCGGATTTGCAGACAGTCTTAGTGGTGTAGGAAATACTTATCACAGTTATTTAGGTGAAGGAACCACTTCAAAAGCATTTATCGGAACTTCAGTAAGTCCATTCAAAGGTCTATCAATCGGTGCAAACCTGAATTATATATTCGGACGTATAAATAAAAATACGAAATTGGAATTTGCCGATCCTACCGTTTTCTTGCTTTCAAAAACTGAAAGCATGCGGCTCCGCGACTTTACCCTTTCTTATGGCCTTCAATACGACCTTAGGCTAAAGCAGAACCAATATCTCACTTTGGGTGTTACATTTGAAAACAAATCGGATTTCACAGTTCTTTATCAATCATTAACCTATAAAGGTATTGTAATCGGATCGCAGTTATACCAGGACAAGTTGGACACAACATACGAAATAGAATCAAAAAATTCTATCAGACTGCCTTCTACAATTGGGGTTGGTTTATCGTATAACAATATTAATAAACTCGAAATTAATGCTGATTATTACCATGCGGCCTGGAGCAAATCCACTTTTCTGGGTGCGACCGACCAGCTTATAACTGATCGCAACAGATTTTCAGCCGGATTTGAATATATTCCGGAAGCATTTTCAATCAGAAGTTATTTTAAAAGAGTGAAATACAGGGCTGGAATTCATTACGAAGAATCGTACCTGAAATTGAACAATCATCAGATAAGTGAGTTTGGCATAAGTTTTGGGGCAGGACTACCGTTCCCAAAATCAAAATCGACCGCAAATTTCGCATTTGAACTTGGTAAAAAAGGAACTACTGATTATGATCTTGTAAAAAACAACTATGCAAAATTCAGTCTGTATTTGAATTTTTACGATTATTGGTTTGTAAAGCGTAAATTTGATTAGAAGAAGTAAAAACCTATTAAAAATTACTATAATGAAAACGTTCAAATTAAAATCAATTTTCCTTACACTGGCAATTGCTGCAATGATTTCCTATTCTGCAGTTGCACAACGTGTTGTTAAGGGAACTGTTTACAGGGAAGGCAAAGTAGCTGCGGGTGTAACCGTTGAAGTTCACAAGTCAAGCGAAGTATTTAGAACCAGTTTCGACGGTTTATACGAAATTAAAGTACCGGATAAAGCTAAATACTTAAAGTTTACTTTTATCGACGATGCCCGAAAAGTTGACATTGAAACCAATACCAGTGATGTGATCGATTTCAGTTTCGATGGTGTGATTCCAGAAGCAGTTGAAGTTAGTGAGTCGGGGGCAATATTAAAAACCTCTGCAGAATTGATTGCTGCCAAAGACAAGGATTTCATGAGTTCATACACACTCGAAAAACAATTCTACGACCAAAAAGACTACAAATCAGCTCTTGGTATGTGGCGAAAACTTTACAGAACCTATCCGCTATCAACCATCAACATTTATTTGCATGGTATCAATATCTATCAGAACCTGATTGAGGGAACAAACGATCATAAACTGAAAGATTTGTATATAGATACTTTAATGCATGTTTACGATCGTCGTATTAAACATTTCGATCAGAAAGGATATATATTAGGACGTCAGGGAACTGACTATCTAAAATACAAACTTGATAACGAAAATATTACAGACGATCAGAGGAAACCAATTTTATTGAAAGGCTATAAATACCTGGAAGAATCAGTTAAACTTCAAGGCCTCGAATCAGAAGCACCTGTTCTTATCCTGTTGATGCAATCTACCCGCGGACTTTTCGGCCTGGGTGAATTAGGAAAAGAAAAAGTAATCGAAAATTATGATATCGCTTCAAAAATCATAAGTTCTGCTCTTCAAAAAGACGCTACAAACAACAATTTCATTATTGCACGCGACAACATCGAACAGGTTTTCCAATCGAGCGGAGCTGCAGACTGCGAAGCATTGATCAGCATTTACACTCCTAAATTCGATCAGGTTGCCACCAATCTCGAAGATCTGAAAAAAATGATCAGGTTGCTTGACCGTCAGAATTGTGATGCAAGCCCACTGTATGCAAAGGCAGCAGAAAAACTTTATCAACTTGAACCATCAGCTGAAGCGGCTTATAACATGGCACGCATGTATATAAAAGCCGAACAGCATGATAAGGCCCAGGATTATTACAAACTCGCAATCGATTCTGAAAAAGATCCTTTGAACCTTTCAAAGTACTATTACGAAATGGCAACTTTGAATTTCACAAGTAATCCGCAAACAGCAAGGACTTATTTAAAGAAATCCATCGAAAACAATCCGAATTTCGGAAAACCATACCTTTTGTTAGGCGATCTTTATGCCCACAACAGCAAATCGTATGGAGAAAATGATTTTGAACGCTCAATGGTATTCCTTTTGGCGGTTGATTACTATGCCAAAGCAAAAAAAGCTGATTCATCTGTTGAAGCAGAAGCAAACGAAAAAATTGCTCTTTATTCAAAATATTTCCCAGTTAAAGAAGAAATCTTCTTTAATGGATTAACAGTAGGTCAAACGTATTCTTTGGGTGGTTGGATCGGCGAAAGCACAACTATCCGCGAAAAACGATAGAAAACTAAATTTTGTCCTATTTATTGAAAGCATTGTATTTCCTTTATACCGAGATACAATGCTTTTCTTTTATTACCTTTTTATTCATAGCTTTGCCACATCAATCGGGAGTGAAAATTCAATATTAATTAATGAATTCCGATTTTCTTTTTCTTAACAATGAGCGTTATACTTTTTTTAAAAACCCTTTACCTGTCATGCAGTTACAATTCTGCTAAAAGGATTAAAACGGCCTGTCTGATGATTGCGACTGGCCTGTTGCTTGCTTCGTGTGCGAACGATATTGAAAAAATTAAAATATATTCAGTTACCGAAATATTGCCAAGTCTTAAAGCCGAAGGTTATGAAATGCTCTACTCCGATTCTACGGTGATAAGGTTTAAGCTTCAAACTCCTGAACTCCTCAGACACGACAATGAAAAAGAACCTTATACTGAATTTCCTCTGGGAGTTAATATTATCAAATACGATGGCAACATGAATGTCATTTCAAGTATCAGTGCGCTCTATGCCAAAAATTTCGACTCCGACGACCGGTGGGAAGTAAAGAACAATGTAATTGCAGTCAATCTCAAAGGTGATACCCTGAAAACAGAATACCTTGTTTGGGATCAGAAAAAAGGAAAGATTTTCTCCGATCAATTTGTTAAAATCATTCAAAAAGATCAAATTTATACAGGAATCGGATTTGAATCCGATCAGGACTTTTCCTCCTACAAGATAAAAAACCTGAAAGGTCAGATGTACGTTGATGTTGATGAAAATTGATCTTCCCATGAATTTAATTCTTATCATATTTTTCACCATTCTTTTTTCAGCCTTTTTCTCCGGAATGGAAATTGCTTTTATCTCAGCCAATAAACTCAGGCTGGAATTGGATAAGAAGCAAAATATGGTCTATTCGAAACTCATCACGCTCTATACTCAAAATCCGGCACAGTTTATTGCCACAATGCTTATTGGCAATAACATTGCATTGGTTATTTATGGTATTGCCTTTGCCAGGCTTCTTGAACCCATTTTTATTGAATATCTTCCAAACTCGCTGGTACTTCTCGTTCAAACCCTGATTTCAACCATCATCATTCTGGCAACTGCCGAGTATCTGCCAAAAATGTTCTTTCGGATCAATCCAAACGGCCTCCTGAAATTCTTCACAATTCCCATCTCATTTTTCTACTTTCTATTTTATCCGGTCACCAAGCTCACCATGGGCATTTCAAAGATAGTGCTGAAAGTATTCTTAAATGAAGAGATTAAAAATGTAAACGAAAAAATTGTTTTTAGCCGCATTGATCTTGACCATTTTGTAAATGAGCCGGACAACAGCAACAGTGTATCGCAAAACAAAGAAGAAATTGACAATGAAGTAAAACTCTTTCGCAATGCCCTCGATTTTTCGAAAGTAAAACTGCGGGAGATTATGGTGCCCCGAACCGAGATGGTGTCAATGGACATAAATTCTACTGTGGAAGAATTGCACCAGAAATTTATCGAAACCGGATATTCCCGCATCATATTTTACGACGATAACATCGATAACATTGTTGGATACATTCACCATTCAGTAATTTTCACCAATCCCGATTCAATCAAATCGAATTTGCGCAAAGTATTGATTGTTCCTGAAACGATGCCAGCCAGCAAACTTTTGGGCAAATTTATTCAGCAACGACTTAGCATCGCCATTGTTGTCGATGAATTTGGCGGAACTTCAGGAATGGTGACAAGCGAAGATATACTTGAAGAAATATTCGGAGAAATTGAAGATGAGCACGATACCGTTTACCTTATAGAAAAGCAGATTTCGCCGAGTGAGTTCGTATTTTCAGGCCGTGTTGAACTCGATGAACTAAATGACAAGTTCAATCTCGATTTTCCCGAAAATGAAAATTTCGAAACTTTGGCAGGCTTCATCCTTTTCAATTACCAGAGTATTCCGAAAATCAATTCAATCATTAACATCGGGCAGTACCGCTTTAAAATATTAAAAGCAAGCAATACCAAAATTGAGCTGGTACACCTTAATATATTGGACAATAACTAAAATAAAAATTGAATTCGGAGGTTTAATATTGAAAATTATTATCTTCGTACCTCGAAAATTTTAATAAATAATTATTATAAAATAACAACAGTCAATGGCTACATTACAGAACATAAGGAATCGGGGAAGTTTAATGGTAGCGATCGTAATCGGTCTTGCCTTAGGTGCATTTATACTGGGAGACATGCTTAATTCAGGCAGCAATTTAATGAAACCCAGTCAAATGAAAATTGCGGAAATTGATGGTGAATCAGTTCAATATCCTGATTTCCAGAAAAAAGTAGAAGAGCTTTCCGAAATTTACAAGGAGAATTCCCGGCAAACCCAAATTGATGAAAACACATTGGAACAAATCCGGGATCAAGTTTGGCAAAGTATGCTTCAGGATAAAATTTTAGGAAAAGCCTCTTCCGAATTAGGCATAACTGTTGGAGCTGATGAATTATTTGACATGGTTCAGGGAAACAATCCCCATCCAATCATTCAACAAATGTTCAAAAATCCACAAACCGGAGAAGTTGACAAATCTTCTATGCTGCAGTTTTTAAAATCACTTGAAACAAATGCAACACCGCTACAAAAATCATATTGGTTGTACATTGAAAACCAAATAATTCAGGATAAATTACGGACGAAATACAACAGCCTGGTTTCGAAAGGTTTATATGTAACTTCGGAGGAAGCGAAAACAAGTTTGGAAGGCAGAAACAAAAATGCAAGTTTCCAGTTCATTGCTTTAAATTATTCGTCGGTCGCCGATAGTGCTGTAAAAGTTACTGACAGTGAACTGAACGATTACTACGCAAAACACAAGGAAGAATACAAACAAGAAAAAACCCGCAAAATAGAATACATCACTTTTGATGTCCTTCCATCAGCCGCAGACAATGCAGCTACCCAAAAATGGGTTACCGACAGCAAAGCAGAATTTGCAACCGTTCAGGACAACGAACAATATATAAACGTGAATTCAGAAACACGTTTTGACCCAACTTTTTTCAAAAAGGAAGAATTGGTTCCTGAAATGGCAGAATGGGCTTTCGCTGCTCAACAAGGCGATATTTACGGGCCATATTTTGAAAACAATGCTTACAAACTGGCAAAAGTTGATCAGTTTAAACTTATACCTGACTCAGTTCAGGCAAGTCACATCCTTATTAACCCGCAAACTGTAGGTGGAGCACCACAAGCGCAGGCATTGGTTGACAGTCTTAAAAAACTGATAGAAAATGGCGCAAGCTTTAGTGAGCTGGCAATGAAATACTCAGGTGATCCGGGATCTGCTTCAAAAGGCGGTGACCTTGGCTGGTTTAAACGTAAACAAATGGTCCCTGAATTTGAAGCGGCAGCTTTTAACGGTGAAGTAAATAAACTATACGTTGCTGGCACTCAATTTGGATTGCACCTGATTAAACCAACAAAAAAAGGGAAAGAAACCAATCAGGTACGCATTGCAATTCTTTCAAGAAATGTTGAACCAAGCACCGACACTTATCAAAAAATATATGGCGAAGCCAGCAAGTTTGCAAGTGAAAATCCAAATCCTGAAAATTTCAACAAAGCTGTGTTGGAGCAGAAACTGAATAAAAAGATTGCTGCGTTGAAAGAAAATGATCGCGAAGTTGTTGGTCTTGAGTCATCAAGACAATTGGTTCGCGCCGCATTCACAGCTGATAAAGGTGAGATTTTGGTGAACAACGAAGGCTCTTCAATTTTCGAATTCGGAAACAAATTTGTGATTGGTATGCTTGCGGAAGCAACGGAAGAAGGAAATTCAACCTTCGAAGAAGCTAAAAGCCTTGTTGACCTTGCCGTTCGTAAACAGAAAAAGGCCGAGTTACTTGCAGCAAAAATGAAAAATGCATCTTCAGGAGAAAGTAGTCTCGAAAGTATCGCCTCAAAACTATCGACAAATGTAAATGAGGCTTCCGGCCTGAACTTCGATACTTATTCTATTCCGGTAGCAGGATTTGAACCGGCAGTTGTTGGAACAGTTTCTAATCTTTCAGAAAACAAAATTTCAGAACCTATCGAGGGAATTAATGGTGTTTATTTGGCAAAAGTAACTGCTATTGTGAAAAATGCAGGCGAGGACCTCAAAGGTGAAAAAACCAGACTTGCACAGGCATTAAGTTATAGGGCAGGCTCTCAGGCTTTCGAAAGCCTGAAAAAGCTGGCCGACATTGAAGACAAACGATCTAAATTCTATTAGTAGAAACCATAAAAAAAAAGCGGGTTATCAACCCGCTTTTTTTTTAATATTAATTCGCGGCATGGAACACAGGATAAAAAAGCTTGAGCAAATTTTAAAGAACGACCGTTTTGCCGTTTACAATGACATTCGCCTTGTCTCAATTGGAATTGGTGAAGCCATTGCCGAAATGCCTGTTTCTGAAAAGCATTTGAATGGGGTAAATGTTGTACAGGGAGGGGCTTTGTTTACCCTCGCCGATTTTGCTTTTGCAGCCGCCTCCAACTCACACGGACGGATTGCAGTTGCCTCCAATGCAAGCATCTCATTCTTCAAAGGTATCTCTGCAGGAAAGCTCACAGCAATTGCCAGGGAATTGAATTCTGGCAAAACATTGTCACATTATTCAGTCGATATTATAGACGAAAACGAAAATAAAATTGCGTATTTCACCGGTACTGCCTTCCGCAAAGGTGAATATTGAACACAACCTGATAGAACAAGCGAATGAATTTTAATTAAATTTGCCCAATTTTTCATTTTAAAGAAAACAATATGGCCAGATATTTCAACCATGTTTCCAGAACATTTAATGAATACCTTTTAATTCCCGGGTTAACTACCAAAGAATGTTTTCCCGATAATGTTTCGTTAAAAACACCACTCGTAAAATACCACAAAGGATCAACTCCTGAATTGGAACTGAATATTCCATTTGTGTCAGCCATAATGCAGTCTGTATCCGATCATAAAATGGCCATTGCACTGGCAAAAAACGGTGGACTGTCGTTCATTTTCGGATCTCAGCCCATCGAACCGCAAGTGGAAATGGTCAGGAAAGTGAAAAAATTCAAGGCCGGTTTTGTTGTCAGCGATGCCAACCTGAAACCCGACAACACGCTTGGTGACGTTATTGCATTGAAAGCCAGAACGGGTCATTCAACCATTGGAATTACAGACAGCGGAACTTCTAACGGCAAACTGCTCGGCATTGTTACCAGCCGCGATTACCGCGAAACAAAAGACAATCTGGAAACAAGCATCAGTGAGTTTATGACTCCGTTCTCGAAGATTATAACAGGACAACTGGGTATTTCGCTGACCGAGGCCAACGACATCATCTGGGAACACAAACTCAACACACTTCCCATTATTGACAAAGACCAGAACCTGCAATACTTTGTTTTCAGGAAAGATTACGACGAACACAAAGAAAATCCAAACGAGTTGCTCGATCCCAATAAAAAATTATTGGTTGGCGCAGGTATCAACACCCGCGACTACAAAGAACGGGTTCCGCAATTGGTGGAAGCAGGCGCCGATATTTTATGTATCGACTCGTCTGACGGATTTTCAGAATGGCAAAAAGAAACCATTGAATTCATTAAAACTACCTACAACGGAAAAGTAAAAGTGGGCGCCGGAAATGTGGTCGATAAAGACGGATTTCTGTATCTGGTTGAAGCAGGCGCCGATTTTGTGAAAGTTGGTATTGGCGGCGGATCGATTTGTATCACACGCGAGCAAAAAGGAATTGGCCGCGGACAGGCGACCTCGCTGATTGAAGTGGCAGAAGCACGTGACGAATACTTTCAACAAACCGGCATTTATGTTCCGATTTGTTCTGACGGCGGCATTGTGCAGGATTACCACATGGTGCTGGCTTTGGCGATGGGCGCCGACTTTATCATGATGGGACGCTACTTTGCACGTTTCGACGAAAGCCCTACCAAGAAGCTAAAAATCGGCAACAGCTACGTAAAAGAATACTGGGGCGAGGGTTCAAACAGGGCGCGCAACTGGCAACGCTACGACATGGGTGGAAACGAAAGTCTTAAATTTGAAGAAGGTGTTGACAGCTATGTTCCATATGCCGGAAAACTGAAAGACAACCTGGACATCACTGTTGGAAAAATCATTTCAACCATGGTGAGCTGCGGTGCACTCAGCTTGCCTGACCTTGAGAAGAATGCAAAAATCACGCTCGTTTCTTCCACCAGTATCATCGAAGGTGGAGCACATGATGTTATTCTGAAGGATACAAATATTTAGAACTTTAATTGCTACCAAAAGCGAAAGCGGACTATTAAGCCCGCTTTCGCTTTTTATCAAATATGCAAAAAGGTATATATGCCAAAAATAGTTGGTAAAATCTCCTGAAATCCTTGTTAGGAAAGGATTAGCTAAAAGTTTATCGAAATTCGATTCGATAAACTTTTTTTTATGGAAAAAACGGTCAAAAAAACGCGTAAAAGTCGCTGTTGGTCCTGTGGCAGTTTGGATGTAATCAGGTGGGGGAAACAATCCGGGAAACATCGATTTAGATGTAAGAAATGTGGTATTTACTTTACTCCAACGAAGCCACAATTAAGTGAGCAAAATCGCTTCATCTGGTTTAGGGAATGGATTGAAGGCAAGCAAACATTTTCCCAGTTGGTTATGCGAAGTACTTATAGTGAACGAACTCTGAAACGCTACTTCTATAGCTATCTAAAATCTTATCCTGTTTGGAAAATCAGGCCGGCAGAAAAGGTGAATCTGCTCATTGATGGTACCTACTTCGCAAATAAAGTGTGTTTAGTTTTGTATCGGGATAACAATGTCAAAGCAACTCAACTATACCGGCTAGTGATGGCGAATGGGAAGAAGAAATCAGGGAGGATCTGTCGAATCTCTTATCCTTAGGCATTACAATTGAAAGCGTTACCTGTGATGGATTAAGCAATATCTTAAAAGCCATCAGGAAAACTTGTCCTCAAGCTATTATCCAGCGATGTCTGGCTCACATCCAGCGGGAGGTGCTGATCTGGCTGACCAGGAACCCAAAGAGCGATGCCGGGATAGAACTTCGGGAGATTGTGAAGAAACTCCACTTGATTGATGACAAAAACAAATGGGGATATTGGGTGGTGGAAATGATGCAATGGTATCAGAGATATCAGTCAATTGTGAATGAGAAAAGCTATGCCCCACAAACTAAACGATACTGGTTCACCCATAAAAGTATCCGGAAATCATTCATTCACATCAAACGAGCTTTACCAGACATGTTCCAGTATTTAGAGAATCCAGATATCCCAAAGACAACCAACGGACTGGAGTCGTTCTTTGGTCATTTGAAGCAAAACATCTCCCTTCACAGAGGACTTTCCAAGGAACATTACAAGAACTATATCAAGTGGTATCTGTATTTTAGAAGCAATGAAAAGTGAGTTTTTTTAAAGCCATTTAGGATACCAGTAATGAAAAAGGAGGAGCCTTGAACTCCTCCCATTACTGTTTATCCGTAAAGCCTATTGCTGGCAAGTTGCTCTCCAGCAGAGCCTGCTTCCTCTTCAACTTTACGCTTATAATTTACCTATACTTTGGCTAATAGTCACCAACTATTTTTGGCATCATTACCGCAAACCAATATTTCAGGTTCTGAAATTGTATTTTTAGCTTAACAGCTCTTTCACTTTTTCTGAGATGTCTTTCCCATCGGCCAGACCAGCCAGCTTTTTGGAAGCGATTCCCATTACTTTACCCATTTCCTTGATGCTCGTGGCGCCTACTTCAGTAATAATAGCCTGAATGGATGCTGTCAACTCGGCATCAGACATTTTTACCGGAAGGTAGGTTTCGAAAACTTTTACCTGAAACATTTCCTGATCATACAAATCGTCGCGACCCTGTTCTTTGTAAATGTTGGCAGAATCGGTTCCCTGTTTTGCCAGTTTCTGGATAATCTTCAGCACTTCCTGATCGGTGAGTTCGCCAGTTGCACCAGCCGCAGATTTTGCTTCAATCATTACCTTTTTTATTCCGCGCAAAGCTTCTAGTTTATCCTTTTCACGCGCTTTCATCGCGGTCAAAATATCACTGCTTATCTGATCAAATAGATTCATGTTCTTAAATATTAGTCAACGTTATCGTGCAAATATGAATTGTTGTCACGTAAAATTACATCATTATTTTCATCCGGAGAAATAGAGAATCGGGAGAATTTTTCTTCAACTTTTTTTTTAAACCCTGAAAACCGGAGATTCTTCCGACGATAGGCAGGAATATTCTCCAACTCATCAACCGCCTCTTCGGTTGTTTGGGTGAAATCGACCGGCTCGTTTAGCTGATTGTAATTTTCCTTTTTGGGATGATTTCCGTAAAGTTCTTCAAACTCGTCGAACACACTTGTATTAATTTCAAATTCAAATGTTTTTTGCTTTACATTCTTCGAACCGTACAATTCATTTTCAACCGAAGATTTAACTTCCGACTTTACTGCAGATTTGTTCTCATGAACTTCGTCACTCAGGGTATGGTAAGTTTTTTCCTGATTTTGGTTCATTGCCATTTCAGGAATACTGCTGGTACTGAATCCAGTAGCAATAATTGTTACTGAAATTTTGTCGCCCAGTTCTTCATCAACACCATTTCCCCAGATCAAATCGGCAGAATTACCGGCTTTTTCCTGAATAAAGTCGGTGATTTCTCCAATCTCGTCCATTGTAATTTCTTCCGATCCTGAAGTAATGTTCAGCAAAATGTTGCGCGCACCCAAGATGTCGTTGTTGTTCAGCAATGGAGAATTCAAAGCTTCTTCAACGGCAATCAGCGCACGATTTACTCCTGAAGCAACCCCGGTTCCCATGAGGGCAACGCCACTGTTGCGCATCACTGTTTCAACATCGGCAAAGTCAACGTTGATATAACCCGGAACCGTAATAATTTCGGCAATTCCCTTTGCCGCAGTAGCCAGAATATTGTCGGCTTTTGCAAATGCGTCCGAGATTTTAAAATCGCCGTACATTTCGCGGATGCGTTCGTTGTTGATCACCAGCAGCGAATCGACATGTGTTTCCATGGCTGCAATCCCGTCAATGGCCTGTTTGATGCGGCGGCGTCCTTCGTTGCGGAAAGGAATAGTCACAATTCCGACTGTCAGAATACCAAGTTCTTTGGCTGCCTGAGCAATTACCGGAGCTCCACCCGTGCCAGTTCCACCGCCCATTCCGGCAGTAATGAAAACCATTTTTGTATTGCTGCCCAGTATCTTTTTTACATCTTCAATGTTTTCGATGGCAGCATCGCGACCGGTTTCAGGTTTATTTCCGGCGCCGCGGCCTTCTGTAAGCGAGGAACCAAGTTGAACCTTGAATGGAACCGGACTGTTTACCAATGCTTGTGAATCGGTATTGCAAACCATAAAATCCACATCACGAATTCCCTGATGGTACATGTGATTTACTGCATTTCCACCACCACCGCCTACACCAATTACCTTTATGATTGAACCCAAGTTCGAGGCAATTTCAAAATTCATTATTTCGTTCGACATGATCCTGTATTTTTTTCGTGTTAATATTCTGATTTTTATTGCATCTCTTCTGATTCCGGGGAATCCTTGCCCTCAAAGAATTTTGTAAATTGACGAGAGAACCAACTGTTTGTATCTTCCGGAGTTGATTCGCCGACCAGTTCATTTTTCCGGCGCGCTTTTCGTTTTGCGGATTTTTCATCCTGAAGCGGATGGTTTTTAACCTCCTTCAAAATCTCCCTTTTCGGAGTGATGGCTTCTACTGCTTCCAATGATTTTTCATCTTCAAGATTGATTTCAAATTCATTGGGCTCCAGCATCAATTCCACCACTTCGGCAGGACGCTGAAATATCCGGTTCGGGTTCACATCGAAACCTGTCGCTATAATTGTAACACTTATCTGGTCGCCAAGTCTTAAATCAATGCCGTTTCCCCAGATAATTGTCGCATCCTGGCCTGCTGCTTCCTGCAAATAATCGATGATTTCGCCAATTTCGCCCATCGTGATTTCCTCCGTTCCAGAGATAATATTGAGCAAAATATCTTTGGTACCTTTGATGCTGCTGCTGTCTAACAAAGGCGATTCGAGCGCCTGTTGAACCGACTTCATGGCGCGGCCTTCGCCGGTTGCAAAACCAGTCCCCATGATAAACACTTCACTGCCGGCCATCACCGTGCAAACGTCGGCAAAGTCGATGTTGATGTTTCCGTGAAGGGTAATTATTTCGGCAACTCCTTTTACGGCAGTGGTAATAATATTGTCGGCCTTTTTAAATGCCTGTGAGGCCGGAAGATTTCCGTATATTTTATGTAGTTTCTCGTTGCTGATTACCAGCATACTATCCACATGATCTTTTAGTTTGTCGATTCCTGCACGTGCCTGATCGTACCTCCTTTTCCCTTCGGAAGGTGATGGAAGCGTAACAACTGCAATGGTCAGGATTCCTAAATCACGCGCAAGTTGTGCGATTACCGGGGCAGCTCCGGTTCCGGTTCCACCTCCCATTCCCGCGGTGATAAACACCATTTTTGTTGAACCTTCCAGAACATTCCGGATATCGTCCAGATTTTCGATGGCAGCCTGTTCGCCCTGCTCCGGTAAATTGCCGGCACCACGCCCTTCAGTAAGGGTCACCCCGAGCTGAATGCGGATTGGTACCGGATTGTTTTGCATCGCCTGAGCATCGGTATTGCAAATAACAAAGTCAACGCCAATAATGCCTTCATCAAACATGTGTTTGACTGCATTACACCCACCTCCTCCAACACCAATTACCTTGATGATTGAAGAGTTTGCTTGCTCTATTCCGAAATTTAGAATGTCGTCGATCATAAGGCAGACATGATTATATTAATAGCTAACTCATTTCAGTGTCTTCAGGATTTTCTTCAAAAAAACCAAGAACACCCTGAAATATTTTATTTTGCATTACTTTAATTAAGCCGGGTTCATTTGATTTCACTTTTGGAACCTTTGTCTTTTTGCCACGCTTTCCAACCGGCCCTTCTTCTTCGGCAGCCATTTTCAGCAAGCCAAGAACAGTTGAAAACCGCGGATCGTCCACTTCTTTGCGAGCCACAAAATAATTCAGGTTCGGCCTGCCTTTTCTGACGTCAAAACCGGTGCGGAACTTTATCAACTGGCCCAGGTTTGGCAATAATGATGTTCCTCCTGTAATTACAATTCCGGCGCCCAACTTATCCGCATATCCTGATTTTCTGATCTGGAAGGCAAATCCATCCACGATTTCTTCCATTCGTGCCTGAATAATGTTGGCCAGGCTTTTAAACGATATCTGGCGAGGTTCCCATCCCTGAATCGGAATGGTCACCACTTTATCTTCAGGAGCAAAATCGGCAATGGCCTGACCAAACTGAACTTTTAGCGATTCGGCCTGACGAATGGTGATGGAACATCCTTCTTTTATGTCGTGGGTCAGTACATTTCCACCAAACGGAACCATCGAAGTGTAACAAAGTACACCATCGCAGAAAATGGAAATCTTGGTAGTACCTCCGCCAATATCAACCAGGGCAACACCAGCTTCCTTTTCATCTTCGGTCAGAACGACCTCCGAAGAGGCAATCGGATCCAGAATTGATTTCTGTACATTGATTGAACCCTGCCTGAAGCAAGTGGCAATGTTTCGCGTATAATATTCAGGAGCAATATGCAATTTAAAATTACCTTCAATTTTTTCGCCGACAGCTCCAACTGGATTGACAATCCCAGCCTCATTATCAACTGTGTAAAATTCTGAATTGATGTGGTAAACGCACATGCCATCCGGCAGTACAATTTTGCGCGCCTGCTCAGTCATTTGAACGACATCGGCTTCAGTTACAAAATGATCACGTCCGATATTTCCATGAATGCGGGTAGTGAGCGTGGTCAGGTGTTGTCCTGATATGTTGACAAAAACGTTTTCGATTGGCTGACCACATTCCTTTTCAGCATGATTAACAGCGTCATTCACCGCAGCAAATGCCTCCTCAACATTCAGTACCACACCACGTTTGATACCGCGCGACGGACTGTGACCCAATCCAACAATCTGGATTTTATTGTCGTCCACCTTCTTACCGGCGAGGGCCACCACTTTTGTCGATCCGATGTCAACTGCTGCAAAAATTTTTTCGTTCTTGTCCATAATCTATTTTTTTGTACAAACAACCTGGTTCTGGTATTTCACACTGATGGCTTTATATTTGTTCCAGCCAAAATTCTTAAAACCCTGCTGGTAAACTGCTTTTAAATTCCTGAATTTCAACTCGTAATCATCGGGCCGGCCAAATTCGATGAGGTAATCGCCAACCTGTGGCAACAACCATAATTCACCGTTTGGCTGAATTAAAACCTGTTCGATCTGTGCCTTCCAAAAATCATCTTTGTTCACAAAATCGGTCATTTTCAGCAAATTGCGTTTAATCGTTTCATCAGGAATTGCGCCGCTGGCTATCATGATCCGTTCAATGTATTTCGACGAAACCGGAATTTTCACTCCCTCCCTATCGAGGTAGTAATCTTCGTCGGCATCTTTAATCCTGAGTATCGGTGTCCGTTCATCGACGTTGATGATCAGCTTTCCTTTGAACGACCATCCATGTGCATCAATTTTCCGGTAGATTTCCACATTGGTCAGGGTAGCAAAGGTGGTCAGTTTTGTTTCGAGCATCTCAATATTAATGGCCGAAAGCCGGTGCCCGATAATTGGCTCTCCCGATTTTTCGATCATCCCGGCGATCTCCTCCTCATCCATAAACCGGGGAGAATTAGGATTGATGAAGACCACAATTGACTGGCACCTCACCGCTTCCATTTGCGTGTAGGTGAAATAAATTGTAAATCCGACAAATCCTGCCAGGCCCAACCATCCTAAAATGACCAATATTTTTTTAACTATCGCCATACTTCAACAATTGCTTTTTTACCGGTTCAACCAGTGTATCAATATCCCCGGCACCCATCATCAACACTATTCCCGGTTTAAACAATCCGGAAATTACGGGCAACTCTTCTTTGGTACAAATTATCTTCTTCCGCTTTTTCATTAATTTAAAAATCATTTCTGAACTGACTCCTTCCATCGGAAGCTCGCGTGCCGGATAAATATCCAGCAATACAATCTCGTCTAACAAATCCAGGCTCTGGGCGAAACCGGCAGCAAAATCCTTTGTGCGGCTGTAAAGGTGCGGCTGAAATACGCCCGTCAATCTCCGTCCTTTGTAAATATCCCTTACAGACTGAATGGTTGCCCGCAGTTCCGCAGGATGATGCGCATAATCGTCTATCAGCACAAAAATTCCGTTGTTCAGCTGAACATCGAAACGCCTTTTTACTCCTGAATAAGTTGCCAAAGCCTGTCTGATTTCTTCCGGAGAAACGCTCGCAAGCAATGCCAAAGCCGATGCTGCAACAGCATTTTCAACATTCAGCAAACCAGGGTAATTCAGTACCAGTTTTTTAATTCTGAAATCCGGAGTTTTCAAATCGAATTGATAAAATCCGGCTTTTAACTTGACATTTTCAACACAAAAATCGGCATCTTCAGTAATTGAATAGTTGTATATCCGAATGTTCGGAAGATCTGCACCCACCGAAAGTCCTTTTTTAAACAGCAATACTCCACCCTCTTTAACCTGAGCTGCAAACAACTGAAAACTTTCGATGACTTTTTCGTGCGAACCATAAATATCGAGGTGGTCGGCATCCATCGAGGTAATTACCGCCAGCTCCGGCTTGAGTTGCAAAAATGAACGGTCAAATTCATCGGCTTCTGCCACAATCCATGGACTGCCTGTATCATCGAGCAACAAATTGCTCTTGTAATTTTTTGAGATTCCACCCATAAATGCAGCACATCCAATAGTCGATGACTTCAGTA
Organism: Chitinophaga pinensis; assembly: GCA_945897845.1. GTDB lineage: Bacteria > Bacteroidota > Bacteroidia > Bacteroidales > Prolixibacteraceae > Aquipluma. Next base: position 20,524 of record CAMDGL010000001.1, read on the forward strand.
TATGAGCTGTCATGGTTGAAACCGAAGTTTTTCCATGAGTTCCGGCAACGGCAATGGTTCGCTGACTGTTGCAGATAATACCCAGTACTTCCGAACGTTTGTGAATTGGAAAGCCACGATCAATCAGTACCTTTAATTCATGATGATTGGCCGGAACTGCCGGTGTGTAAACGATCAATGAGTCGGTAACATTCAAATCAGAAGGCAACTGAACCGGATCGTCCTGATAATGCACTGCAATTCCTTCTTTTTCAAGCTGAAGCGTTAGTTCGGTTGAAGTGCGGTCGTAGCCGGAAACAGCGATGCCCTGACTCGCAAAATAGCGTGCCAGAGCGCTCATCCCGATTCCCCCGATACCCAGGAAATATACTTGTTTTATGTCGGTTAATTCAATCACTTTATGTTGTTATGTCTTTAAAACTCAATTTTGATCGCTATCACTATTTCGTCAAAAAAAATACTTTCACTCTTTTCATCTATATCCCGCAGACGGGTTCCTTCGTTTTCTCATTTGATCCGTTGGCTAAAGCCAACGGCAAAGGATATTTTCCTAACAATGAACTTTTTACTTCTGACTCCTGACTTCCGACTTCTGACTCTCAACCACCCCCATTATTACATCCACAATATCTTTTGCAGCATTGGGTCGCCCCAGTTTTTGTATGTTTTCAGAAAGGCTTTTTAGCCTCTCTTTATCGTTCAGCAAGCTAAACGTTTCTTTCATCAATTGGTCTTTCGAATCGGCATCTTTTATTAACAAAGCAGCCTGATTTTCAACAAGTGCCATCGCATTTTTTGTTTGATGGTCTTCAGCCACATTGGGCGATGGAACCAGTATGCAGGGTTTTGCCAGCAAACAGAGTTCCGAGATTGTACCGGCGCCGGCTCGTGAAATCACCACATCGGCTATCGCGTAAGCCAAATCCATACGCGAAACAAACTCCATCGGGAACAGGTTATCGGGGCAATTCTCTCCCAAACGATCCATCATCTCTTTATAATAAAAGCTTCCGGTTTGCCATATTACCTGTGCCTCCGTTTGACGGATCAGTTGCAGGTTGGCCATTACACTTTCGTTGATCGTGCGTGCGCCAAGACTTCCGCCAATAATCAAAACCACCGGCTCGCCATCGTACAGCTTAAAATATTCGTAAGCCTCTTTTTTATCAACGATGGTTTCTATCAGGTTTTTACGAACGGGATTTCCGGTTAATACAATTTTATTCTTTGGAAAATACCTTTCCATATTTGGATAAGCCACACATATTTTATTCACTTTCGACGACAACAGTTTGTTGGTCACACCGGCATACGAATTTTGTTCCTGAAGTATGGCTGGCACTCCGCTGCGCACTGCCGCTTTTAATACCGGTCCACTTGCAAATCCACCGACACCAATGGCTACATCAGGTTTAAAGTCGGCAATTACTTTACGTGCCAAACGCATACTTTGAAATAATTTCAGAAAAAACCCAACCATTTTAAGCGAAGGTTTACGTGGAAATCCCACTACCGGTAACCCGATAATGCGGTAACCGGCCGAAGGAACCCGTTCCATTTCCATCTTGCCAAGAGCCCCGACGAACAAAATCTCCGTTTCCGGATAACGCTCTTTCAGTTCATTGGCAATTGAAATGGCCGGAAAAATATGTCCCCCGGTTCCTCCCCCACTTACTATTACTTTTAGTCTTTTCATATCATAAAGCCTGGTCTTCGTTTGGCACATCAACAACAACCAATTGTTCGGCAGGCGCTTTGTTTTTCTGATTGTGAGAGCTGACTGCCAGAATGATCCCGAAAGATGCGGCAGTAAACAGCATTGACGATCCGCCCATACTTACCCAGGGCAAAGGCTGGCCTGTCACTGGGGCCGCCCCTACAGAAACAGCCATATTGATAAAAGCCTGAAATACAATCAGCACAATCAGTCCGGCCACCATAAAAGCGGGAAAAGTACGATCGCACCGCCGGACAATACTGACGCCCCGGAACAATAAAATCAGGTAAAGCAATGCGAGGGAAACACCTCCAACCAGGCCGTATTCTTCGATAAAAATTGCATAAATAAAATCGTTGTAGCCAGCCTCCATATAATTACTCACTTCGCTGTTACCGGGACCTTTTCCGAACATTCCGCCTTCAAAAACGGCCAGTTTCGCATAGTCGGCCTGGGTCGTTCCCATGGTTTCATCCTTGTCGCCTGAAATAAAGTCGGTAATTCGTTCTTTGAAAGTATGCACACGACCGAAACTGGCTGGCATTAAATCAGCCGTAAAAAACAACAGCACGCCCATCAAAATACCAGCGCCTGCCAGCAATGAAAACAACTTAAACGGCACGCGTGCGATCAGCATCAAAACCATAACGCTCAAAAAAATAAGCGCTGCCGTCGAAATATTGCTCATAAAAATCAGGAAACAGACTACACCGGCAACACCGGTCACCCACCAAAAAGCTTTTTTTAGTTCATCTTCTGTTTTCTGCGATTTCGACAACATCCGGGAAGCAAACATGATTAGCGCTATTTTTGCAAGTTCAGATGGCTGAAAACTAAAAAATCCAACATCGAGCGAACGTGCGGTTTCCTTGTCCGGATTACCAGTCATCTTATACTGAATAATAGCTAATATCAACGCAAATATGGTGACACCAATGAGTACCGGCGATATCTTAAAATAAACCACCACCGGAACAATATTGACAAGGAAGAGCATTATCCCAAAACCTGTCAGGATAAAAACAATTTGCCGGACCAGATAATAAACTGTATTTCCGTCAGCTTCGCGGTAGGCCAGTTTACCCGTTGCACTGTACACAATCACCAGTGAAACAAGCGATAAGAAAATCAGCACTACCCACAGTGTCCGGTCGCCCCTGAATATTTTACCCAGTACACCTGCCATTTTACAATTCTTTTACTGCATTTTTAAACTGATATCCGCGATCTTCATAGTTCTCGAATAAATCAAAACTTGCACAGGCAGGCGACAACAAAACGGTGTCGCCATTTCTCGCAAGATAATAAGCAGAACGCACGGCATCTTCCATCGATTGCGTTTCAACCATGTCGATTCCGATGTGCCTGAAAGCTTCCATAATTTTCGAGTTGTCTTTCCCGAGGCAAACAATTGCTTTTACTTTTTTCTTCACCAATTCTGTCAACTGACCATAGTCATTTCCTTTATCGATACCCCCAACAATCCACACCGTTGGTTGACTCATGCTTTCGAGTGCATACCAGGTCGAATTAATGTTGGTTGCTTTCGAATCGTTGATAAATTCGATACCATGAACTTTCAGAAAACGTTCGAGCCTGTGTTCAACACCCTTAAAATCAGCCATGCTCTCGCGAACCATTTCATTCCTGATATTAACAGCCATTCCTGAAATACCCGCAGCCATTGAGTTGTAGGTATTGTGATTTCCCTGTAATGCAATATCTAAAATCGACATAGTAAAAATATTTTGTTTCCAGTTAATAATCAAGTTGTTGTCAATCACCCCGGCACCTTCGGCAGGAGGCAGTCCCAAGCCAAAAGGCACGCAGTGGGCATTAATTTTTCGTTTTTCCATTTCAAGTTTCAGCACCGGATCGTCGCTGCACCAGATGAAAACATCCTCTGCTGTTTGGTTCTGTGCTATGCGAAACTTCGAATCGATGTAGTTTTGCATATTATAATTGTAACGATCCAAATGATCAGGTGTAATGTTCAGCAAAACGGAGATGTCGGCTTTAAATTCATACATTCCGTCGAGCTGAAAACTGCTCAGTTCAAGCACATAGTAATCAAATTCCTTTTCGGCTACCTGCCAGGCGAAACTCTGTCCGACATTTCCGGCCAGTCCAACATTGTACCCGGCTTTTTCAAGCATGTGGTAGGTCAGCAGGGTGGTGGTCGTTTTTCCGTTGCTTCCGGTAATGCATATTTTTTTTGCTGAAGTGTATTTTCCGGCAAATTCAATTTCAGAAATAACGGGCACCCCTTTTTCTTTCAGCTTCACAACCAATGGCGCCTTATCCGGAATTCCCGGGCTTTTGATCACCACATCAGCATTCAATATTTTTTCTTCGGAATGACGGCCTTCTTCAAAATCAAACTGACGATCGGTCAACTCCTTCCGGTATTTCGCCTTGATAGATCCAAGATCGGAAACAAACACGTCAAAGCCTTGCTTTCGTGCCAGAATGGCTGAACCAACTCCGCTCTCCGCGGCTCCCAATATCACTGCACGTTTGTTCATATCTAGTTTAGAATTTCGAAAAAAGAACGGGCCTTTTGATATTTCTCATTTCTTGTTCGATGTTTCTTATTTTATTATTTACAATTTCGTCCGAACTGAGATTTGAACTTTTTTCAGCCTCATCTCGCGGACGATTTCCGATTCCACTCTTTTTCCCCGGGTTAAAACCCGGGGCTACAAATATTTCGCTCCTACGGAGCTGCAAACAACTTCAAGACGGTGCCCTCAGCTTTCCCCCATTTGGGGGAACGGGAGGGGGGTCTTAACGCATTTTCAGGGTTACCATGGTCAGTACTGCCAGAATGATTCCGACAATCCAGAACCGGGTCACGATTTTTGCTTCCGGAATTCCCTGTTTCTGAAAGTGATGATGTATGGGGCTCATCAGGAAAACCCTGCGCCCTTCACCGTATTTTTTTCTGGTATATTTGAAATAGGCTACCTGAATTACCACCGAAAGATTTTCGACCACAAAGATTCCGCACAAAATAGGGATGAGGAATTCTTTACGGATGATCACCGCGAAAACAGCCAGAATGCCGCCAAGGGCAAGACTTCCGGTATCGCCCATAAATACCTGGGCCGGATATGAATTGTACCAAAGAAACCCAACCGTGGCGCCAATAAATGCCGCAATGAAAATGGTAAGCTCTCCCAGGTTTGGAATGTACATGATGTTCAGGTATTCGGCATAAATGACGTTACCGCTCACATAAGCCAATATCCCGAAAGTGGCGCCGCTAATGGCCGACGTACCTGTCGCCAGACCGTCAATCCCATCGGTCAGGTTGGCGGCATTCGAAACAGCGGTAATAATCAGGATAATAGCCAACGCATAAGCAAGCCATCTCCAGATTGTTGAACGATCGCCCATAAAAGCCACGAGAATGCCATAATCAAATTCATGATTCTTGAAAAATGGAATGGTTGTTTTGGTCGATTTCACTTCTTTGGTCAAGTGCTGCAACCGGCCTCTGCCTGTAATACTGTCGGTCACGATCTCTTTTACATACATTCCGTTGGCATCAACAATGCGTTCACGAACCACCACTTCATCCGAGAAGTACAAGGTGGTGGCTACAATAAAACCAAGTGAAACCTGACCCAAAATTTTGAATTTACCGGCCAGTCCTTTTTTATCTTTCAGAAACACTTTGATATAATCGTCGAGAAAACCAATTAAGCCCAGCCATATTGTAGTGATGAGCATCAGGATAATGTAAATATTATCGAGCCGGGCAAATAACAAGGTTGGGATAATGATAGAAGCCAGAATGATGAGTCCACCCATTGTTGGCGTTCCTTTTTTCTGCATTTGCCCTTCAAGTCCCAGATCGCGAACATCTTCGCCGATTTGTTTTTTACGTAAAAAATTGATCAGCCTCTTCCCAAATCCGACAGTGATTAGCAGCGAAATAATGATTGCCGCACCCGACCGGAACGAGATGTACTGAAACATTCCCAATCCGGGGATATCCCAATCCTTTAAAAGCTGATACAAATGATAAAACATAGTCTGGTATTTTAGTTGTTCCCGAAAATTTCGTTGATCACTTCCTTGTCGTCGAAATGGTATTTCACCCCTTTTATTTCCTGATAATCCTCGTGTCCCTTTCCTGCCACTAAAATAATATCGCCCGGACGTGCCAGCATACAAGCCGTTTTGATTGCCTCTTTCCGGTTCACAATCGACAGAACTTTCGACCGCTGATGCGCTTCAACACCCGCTTCCATATCGGCCAGAATCTGCTCCGGCTCTTCAGAACGCGGATTGTCGGAAGTAAGGATTACTTTGTCGCTTTGCCTCACTGCCTCCTGTGCCATTTCCGGACGTTTTGTTTTATCGCGGTCGCCACCAGCACCAAGCACGGTGATTACCTGTTCGTTTCCGGTCCGGATATCTGTTATTCCTGACAATACATTCTGAATGGCATCGGGTGTGTGTGCGTAATCAACCACTGCATATTTTCCTTCAGGAGAACGAATGATTTCGAACCTGCCGGAAACAGGACGCAACTCGCTTAAAATCCTGAGAATATCGTCATTGCCAACACCGAGAAGTACTGAAGCACCCATTACCGCCATTAAGTTACTGGCATTAAAAACACCGGTAAAATGGGTCCAGACTTCCTGTCCGTCAATACTCAGCAACATACCGTCGAAATGTTTTTCGAGCACTTTGCAATGAAAATTTGCCAGCGACCTCAACGAATATGTTTGTTTGATTGCATGTGTGTTCTGGAGCATCACCATGCCATTTTTATCGTCGGCATTGGTCAACGCGAACGCTCCTTCAGGAAGCAAATCGAAAAATTTCTTTTTAGCTTTCAGGTATTCTGCAAAGGTCACGTGATAATCGAGATGGTCATGGCTGAGGTTGGTAAAAACACCGCCATCGAATTGAATTCCACTAATGCGGTCCTGATCGATGGCATGGGAACTGACCTCCATAAAGCAATAATCGCAACCGGCTTCCACCATCCGGGCCATCAGTTCCTGAATCTGCAATGCATCAGGAGTGGTGTGAGTTGCATGAAACTCCTCTTTGCCCACGTAATATTTAATGGTCGAAATCAATCCGACTTTGTATCCAAGAAGCGTAAAAGTATTGTACAAAAGTGTGGCAATAGTCGTTTTTCCATTTGTTCCGGTCACACCCACAATTTTCAGGTTGGCAGAAGGATTATCGTAAAAAGCAGCAGCTATTTTTCCGAATGTTTTTTGTGAATCTTCGATACGTGCCAATACAATTTGATATGGAAAATCTTCAGGCACATCTTCGCAAACCACAGCAACAGCGCCCAGTTCAATGGCTTTTGCGATAAACTGGTGCCCATCGGCATGAACGCCCTTCACAGCAACAAACAAATCACCAGCTGCTATTTTCCGCGAATCGAACTGGATACTTCGGATCGAAACCGACAAGTCGCCCCTTGTTTCAAGCAACTCAATACCGTTCAAAATGTCGTTTAAAAGTCTCATTGTTGTTGCTTTTGGTTTAATCTGTTTTTTTTGCATTTGCATTTTTTGCATCCAACGCCTTTTGTGCTGCAACCTTTGCCTTCCACTTTGCAATAGCTTCGGGACTTGCTTTTGGTTTTACTGCATTTTTCGTCTTTGATTTCTTTGCATCCGCAGCCTTTTGAGCAGCAACCTTCGCCTTCCACTTATCAATGGCCTCTTGAGTTGGTTTTGGCTTTTCTGTCTTTTTAACAGTTGCATTTTTCCCCTCCGCGGCTTTTTGTGCAGCAACTTTCGCCTTCCACTTATCAATGGCTTCCTGGTTGGGTTTTGGTTTTTCCGTTTGACTTTGCGTTGACTTTTCTTCTTTAACCCTAACTGCGTCAGTTGTATTTTCAGCCTGACCCAAAGCCATTGGCGCTGACTGAATGGAATCATTGGCTGTAATGCTGTCTCGTTTCATGATTTCAAGCGCATCGAAACCCAGTTCAAGTGAAATAATTTCACCTTTGGCTATTGGCATTCCGGGTTGTAACGACTGTCGGAATACACGTCCAAAACCATTTATTTTGGTGGCAAGGCCGTTTTTTTCCAAAAGATAAACTGCATCTCCGGCTCCCATCCCAACAACATCAGGAACTGTACCCGGAGCATCAGCCACTCCCTGCACAAAAACAGTCATGGTATCGTTGGCTACTGCAACATATTCAGCAGTCATATTTTGCGACTGGTTTTTTAATCCCAGTTCCTGGGTAAAAAGCAGGACATCATCTTTCAAACCAGGTTTCACAACCGGCACTTCGTTGTAAGGCGGTATTGAATCGGCAACAGGTTCGAGGTACGAGGCATAAACTTTGTCGGCAATTCCCCTGAAAACAGGACCTGCCACCGAGCCTCCGTAGAATTTCCCTTTCGGACCAACAATCACAACGATGCAGGTAAATTCAGGCTTATCAGCCGGAAAATAACCGACAAAAGATGCCTGATACTTTTTCACCCCGCCTGATTTATATCCTCTGTTTTCGTCGGCAATAACTGCGGTTCCGGTTTTTCCGGCAATCGTATAATAAGGATTTTTCAGCGATTTGCCTGTTCCATTGGTGCAAACACCTTTCAATAAATCCTGTGCTTTTGTTAAAGTAGTCTTCGAACAAATAGATGGATTGACAACCTCTGTTTTAAACTTCCGGACAGGAATTCCATTCTCCCTGATTTCTTCAATAAATTTTGGTTTTACCATTACTCCATTATTTGCCACTGCATTGTAAAAAGTCAGGGTTTGAATGGGCGTTATTTTAAATTCATAACCATGTGCAATCCATGCCAGCGAAGGTCCCCACCAATCAGCATCCGTCGGATATTTGATTCTTGGTTCAGCTTCTCCCAAAAATCCGAGCCCGAGTGGCTTATTTAGCCCGAAACTGTATATGCGGTCGATAAAATCTTTTTCGCGGCCCTCATAAAATTTGGTGATAATTTTTGCCACTCCAATATTTGATGAAAGTTCGAAGATGCGTTTCATCGAAATCATTCCGTGGCCACCATGATCGTAGTCGCTGTCGAGCATTGTTTGCCGCTTATATTCCCATTTGCCATTTGCAGTATCGAACATATCCATGGTATCCACATACCCTTCTTCCATGGCTACCATCAGCGACATCAGTTTAAAGGTCGATCCGGGTTCGCTGCAACCGGCATGGCCAAATGCAAAATTGTAGGTTTCGCCATAAGTTCCATCTTTTTTACGTCCCATGTTGGCTATGGCTTTTATGTTTCCGGTTTTCACCTCCATCACAATGGCAGTGCCCCATTCAGCCTGGCTGATTTCCATTTGCTTGCCCAAAGAAGATTGTGCGTAATCCTGAAGGTTCACATTGATGGTGGTAATCACATCTTTCCCTTCTTTTGGCTCAATGAGCGGAGTATTGATCCAGCTTCCGGAGTAATTTCTTTTCAGCGCCATCCCATTCTGGCCTGCCAGATAATTTTCCGACAATCCTTCAACGCCGGTATATCCAACGTAACCATGCATGCCGCCAAAAACGCCTTTGTTCAAAACGCCAATGGTACGGCTGGCCAGATCGCCATGAGGCAAAATGCGTTTGTTCTCGGTAACAACCACCAGACCAGAGCCAAAATGGCTACGTGACATGGATTTAAGTTGTCTGAAATCCTGAAATTTATTGTGGTCGATTTGTTGGGGATTAATTAAAAACCACCGGTTTTTCTTGTCAAAAGCTACTTTCAGGCGATTCCTGAAATCGGTGGGCGAGAAACCAAAAAATGCAGACAATTCAACAACCATCTGTTCCGACTCTTTGGCAAATACTTGCTGGATACGAGGTGCCTGCATATCCATCCTGATTTCGTAATAAGGAACCGATGTCGATAAAATGCTGCCATCGTCGGCACAAATATTACCACGTTTGGCCCAAATATCGGTAGTATTGTTTCTCAGGTCTTTTGCAATCTGCTGCCATTTTTCGGTATCCACATTCTGAATAATAAGAATCCGGCTTATTATAACAAGTCCGAATAGGGCAATCAAAAAATAGATGATGCCGAATCGTAAGGTTATGGCTTTCCTGATTTCCATTATTTAGAAGCTATTTTTTTTACTTTGATTTTTTTTGCAGGCTCAAGAGGTTCAACGAGGTCAATCTTCCGTTCAATCACTTTTTTGGTGACTTCCGACGGGCGGTTGATGTACATCAGTTGCGTTTCGTGAATCACCGATTCGGCTTTGTACTCCTTTAAAGAATCTCTCACCATATCAATTTTCCGGATGGTTTTTTCAGTCCAGTACCGGTTGGTAATTAATCCAATACCCAGAAAAGCGATAAAAATTACGAATGGCAACTGTTTGGTTACTTTTTCGCTGGCCAAAATGGTACCCCCAAGTACACTTTTCAGGTCTGCCTTCGAAATCCGTTTGCTTTTATTTTCTTTCTTTTCTGTCATGCTTTCTTTTCTGCAATTCTCAATTTTGCACTGCGGGCTCTTGGGTTCATTTCAAGTTCTTCCTCCCCCGGAACAATTACTTTCCGGTTGATGGCTATCAATGGCGAATCTACATTTCCGAAGAAATCTTGTTCCTGCTTTCCCGACGAATCGCCCGATCTCATAAAATTTTTCACCATCCGGTCTTCAAGTGAATGATAGGTGATTACCACCAACCTGCCACCCGGTTTCAGCAATTCGATGCTTTGTTCCAGAAATTCGAGTAAAACATCCATTTCCTTGTTCGTTTCAATACGCAAAGCCTGAAACACTTTTGCCAGGTATTTACTTTCCTGAAGGCGGGAAACACAGGGTGCGATTGCTTCCCTGAATTGCCCGATGGTTTTTACAGTTTTTTTGTTACGTGCTTCAACCAGTTGACGTGACAACCGCCCGGCATTGTCGATCTCGCCATATTCACGAAATATCTTTCTGAGCTGGTCTTCGGTATAAGTATTCACAATGTCGGCAGCCGTCTGATCCGAATCACGGTTCATCCGCATATCGAGGTCGCCATCAAAACGAAAGGAAAACCCTCGTTCGGCAACGTCAAAATCGTGCGACGAAACGCCCAGGTCGGCCAAAATACCATCGACTTTGTCAACCTGGTAATACTTTAAAAAATTTCGGATGTATTTAAAATTGTGCCTGATAAAAAAAAAGCGATCGTCGTGAATGACATTCGCTGCGGCATCCTGGTCCTGATCGAAGGCAAAAAGGCGGCCCGATTTTAAACGGCTGAAAATTTCGCGTGAATGACCACCGCCACCAAAAGTTACGTCAACATAATCGCCATTCTCTTTAATTTCCAATCCGTTGACACTCTCGTTCAACAAAACCGGTATGTGATATGCTCTTTCCACTTTTATACCTCTTCATTTCCAAACAATCGTGCATAATTACTTTCATAGTCATCAAACGACTCAACGTATCGTTTGTATTCCGCAGCATCCCAAAGCCTGATACGATCACCCTGACCAGTAAATACAACCTCTTTGGTTATTCCTACCTTTTCCAGAAAATTGTTCGGAATGTTCATCCGGCATGTTTCGGGAACCGGAACGATTTTAAATTTCCGGTAAAATGAATCGAGCACCCTGCTGTGTTCTTTGTTGTCACGGTTAAGTTTCGACTTGATAAAGGCAATCCTGGTTTCCCATTCGGCCATTGGATAAATATTCAGGCACTTTTCATACGGATCCATCTCGACGGCCATCTGGCCACCGGGAATAATTCCGCCCATTTCATTCTTGAAATCAGCTGGCAAAACGACCCTTCCTTTTTCGTCGAAGGTTGATTCTTTTTCTGCTGAGAAATTCATTTTTTAGAGTACCTTTAATCCAAGTGTAAAAGTATGAAAAAATCATATAGCTTCAGTCACTTTTCTCCACTTTCAGTCCATTTCAGTCACACTAACATACCGCGACAACTGTTAGCAAACTGTTAGCAAGCTGTGAACAATTAGTCAACAACACATACAAAATACTGAATTACTGCATTTTGATATTTATTCACAATCAATAATCATCGTTAATAAATCACTTCAAAATGTTTAAAAAAACCCATTTATTTTATATTTTCGCATTCCTAAAAATTGTTTCCAATGGATCATGACAATCAAGAGCCGGTTAAACTGATAAATATTAAGGAAGTATTCCTGAAAAAGAATCCAAAGCTTGCCAAAAAGCTTCCCGGATTTGTTTACCGGTATATCAACCGCATCATGCACATTGATGAAATAAACGAAATCCTGATTAATCACGGCAACGAAAGTGGAATTGAATTCGCCAACAGCATGGTGAAACATTTTAACGTACAACAAACCCTGATCGGACTTGAAAACATACCGGCTTCCGGTCGTTTTATTTTCGCATCCAACCATCCGCTGGGCGGTTTCGACTCTTTGCTGATTATGAGTAACCTCGACCGGATATTGGGAAATGTGGTTACTTTGGTGAACGACATTTTGATGAATATTCCACAATTGCATCCCATTTTTGTTCCGGTAAACAAACATGGCGGACACAGTAAAGATGTGATCAGGAAAATACATGAAACGTATTTGTCCGACAAACAAATGCTCATTTTCCCATCGGGGTTTGCTTCGCGCAGAATCAAAGGAAAAATTCAGGATTACGAATGGAAAAAGCATTTTATTGCCAAATCAATTGAATATCAGCGGGATGTAATTCCGGTACATGTAACCGGACGAAATTCAGATTTCTTTTACCGGCTAGCCAGTTTCCGCACTTTTTTCAGGATGAAATGGAACCTCGAAATGTTTTATCTGGCCGACGAGACTTTCAGGCATAAAAACCAAAAATTCACTATAACGTTCGGAAAACCAATATCGTATAAACATTTCGACAAAAGCAAAACATTGGATCAATGGGCCGCTGAGGTCAGGAACATTGTGTATAAATTACCAATTGAGGTTGGGACTCAAGATTAATTTGTTGACAAAACCAATTCTGACAGTTTTTTTTTAGTTTTGTACCTCAATAAAAATATCAGATATCGTATGAAGGATATAATTGCACCTGTGCCGAAGGAAGCCCTGCTGGCTGAATTGACACCGGACAAGTTGATGAGGAAAACGAACAAAGGCGATAACGAAATTTATATCATCACCAATCAGGATTCACCAAACGTGATGCTTGAAATTGGAAGAGTACGAGAGTTAACATTCCGGGATGCAGGTGGCGGCATGGGTGATGAAGTTGATATTGACGACTATGATACATGCGAAGATCCTTACAAACAACTGATTGTGTGGGATCCGCAGGCACTTGAAATTATAGGCGGATACCGTTACATATTGTGTAAAGACGTTCCGATTGATGAAAATGGCATTGTTCACTTAGCCACTACCCATCTTTTCAATTTTTCGGAAAAGTTTATCAAAGAATATCTTCCTTATACCCTCGAATTGGGCCGGTCGTTTGTTCAGCCACATTATCAGTCGAGCAAAGCGGGAGCAAAAGCGCTGTTTGCACTCGACAACTTATGGGACGGACTGGGCGCCCTGATTGTTGACCATCCGGAAATAAAATATTTCTTCGGAAAAGTAACCATGTACACTCATTTTCACACGCAGGCCCGCAATCTGATCATGTATTTCTTCCAGAAATATTTTAACGACCATGAGAATCTTGTAACTCCTATTCACCCTATGAATTTGGGAATAAATACGGAAGAAATGGAAAAAACATTTAACGGCGGATCTTACAAGGAAGATTACAAGATACTTTCGCAAAAAGTGCGCGAATTTGGCGAGAACATTCCACCTTTGATCAATTCGTACATGAACCTCAGCCCGTCGATGAAAACTTTCGGAACCGTAATCAACGATCATTTTGGAAATGTGGAAGAAACCGGAATTATCCTGACCATTTCAGATATTTACGAAGCGAAGAAAGACCGCCACATAGAAACATATCTGCGCAACAAAGAAACATTCGACTGGCCTTTGCCGGAATAACCGCTCCTATGCCCTACTATCAAGAACACGAAAAATTCCATGTTGCTGTCGATTCCATAATTTTCGGATACGATGAAGAGGGCCGCGAACTGAAACTGCTGCTGCTGAAGAGAAATTTTGAACCGGCAAAAGGAGAATGGTCGCTGATGGGCGGGTTCCTGAAAAACAACGAAGCCATTGATACTGCCGCCAAACGTATTTTACATCAGCTCACAGGACTTTCCGACGTTTACATGGAACAACTTTATACGTTTGGAGAACTTGACCGCGATCCGGGGGCACGCATCATTTCTGTGGCTTATTTCGCACTCATCAAAATCAATGCATCCGACCTCGAACTGGTAAAAACACACGGAGCAACCTGGGTCCCGATTTCATCGATGCCCCTGCTCATTTTTGACCATTCAGCAATGGTGAACCGAGCCTTAAAAAAACTCCAGGTCAGGGCGAGAACGCAACCCATTGGATTCGAATTGCTACCCGACAAATTTACTATCCCGCAGCTGCAGGGCTTGTACGAAGCAATCTACAACAAAACCCTTGACAAGAGGAACTTCAGACGCAAACTTCTATCGATGAATTTGCTGGAAAAACTGGAAGAAAAGGAAAAAGAATCGTCGCGCAAAGGCGCATGGTACTACCGTTTCGAACCGAAGAATTACGAAGATTTACTAAACAGGGGATTCAATTTTGAATTGTAAGAAGAAAGTCTGAAGACCGGAGACTGAAGTCTGAGAATACCATTGACAAACGTTCATTTCAATTGAGAATCTAGCAGTTTTCAAAAGAAGTTGAATAAACAATACTGAAGATACCCGCTCAAAGATTTGTTTTGCTATTTTTGAGCGGTTTTTAATAGTTCAAATACAACATTGCCTCAGCTTGGGAAGCTGAGGGTTCAAAGCAAAAAAATAAAAATCATCAATCAAAAGCGGGAGTAGCTCAGTGGTAGAGCATCAGCTTCCCAAGCTGAGGGTCGTGGGTTCGATCCCCATTTCCCGCTCTTGAAAATCAGCAACTTAGTTTTTTATTGTTGCTGATTTTTTATTTTTATAACCACAACTATAATACCAATCTAAAAAATGTGGTTATAGCTCATTTTAGTTTTTTTTTTCAAATATGTGAGAAAAGGCAAAAAATACTTAATCAAAAACCAAAAAGAAAACCCACCAAAGCAGCGGGTTTTCAGTTGGCTTCAGTATTAAAATACTGCAAGAGCTGAAGCCAGTACACCTAAAAATATTTATTAAGAACAAAAGTCTTTATTCGGGCTGAAATTCATCTTCCGTTTTGGTTTCAGTATTTTCCGACCTAAGAGATTCATCCTGATGCATATCTTCTGTGATTTTGACCACTTCGTTAGATTCGTAGTTTTTTGATTGAAGTTCTTCTTCCTGGATCTCTTCAAGCTGCTCCTGAATAATAGGTTCTTCAAAACTCAAAATATCTCCAATACTGCCAGAT
>CAMDGL010000002.1 GCA_945897845.1 Chitinophaga pinensis
TAGAGCTCGAAACTTTTTGTGGTAAATACCAAACAGTTGGGATCCACTTCCGAAAATAAACTATCGTCGCGTTGCGGATAACTGGCGTATTCCGGATCGACTGTCAGGATAACCGGCTGCCAGCCAAACTCGGGCAAATACTTGGCAAACTTCAGCCAGCGCTGAACCCCTGCCCCACCCGACGGTGGCCAATAATAGGTGATGATCAAAACCTTCTTCATACAAAATCGAAATAACAAATCTCTATCGGGTAAAGATAAGTTATTTAAGCTTAAAGCTATATTTGTATCTTCTGACTTTGACAGCTCATATAATCAAAAAGAGATAAGTTGCTGATATATAGCACGTAGTCAATACTTGCGTCACCCAATATGGGTGACGCAAGTATTTTGTCGACCTTTTTATTTTGATATAATCATTTTAATAATCAATCACATAGGGGTGGAATGTTCAAACGAAAAAAACGAACAGGTCTGGGACCACAAGCGTTATTGTGGTAGATAAAAGCCGGAATCGATTCAGGGAGCTAAAGTGTATCGGTGTAAGTTCCGATGCAAATCAGATAGCAGAGTTTGAGAAAATCGAATTACAGTGGATAAAAGACAATATGGGGTCGGCAGAATTGGATTTTTTTGAAGAGCAGGACAAGCGGGAAAAGTCCAGATTGGCGGCCGTTGACTTTTTAAATAACATTGACTCGGTTTTGATAAATTGGACACAGTTAATCATCTCAAAGGCATTCGATTCAATTGGGTTCAATCTTTAAGGGCAATCAGTACGAAAGATATATCCTGACACCGGTAATACATGATTTTGTCCGTAAGTATAGTCTGAATGACTTTATGGTTGTCGTTGATTCGGGTTTGATAAATGCCAAAAACATATTGCTTCTTGAATAAGCCGCATATAAGCATATCATTGTAAGCAGAATAAAGAATGAATCGGATGCAGTGAAAAGATGGATTCTCTCACACAAAAAAGTTGATAAGGAGTTCTGGGAATACTGTAAACAAACAGGACAAAGACATATTCTGAGCTATACCGATAAAAGAGCCAGGAAAGATGCATCCAATCGGAAAAAGAAATGTTCGCGAGTGGCAGCAAAAACCAAATGCGTATGAGAGTCGCAATAACTCGGAAAAACCATTTTTCCTGTACAACCAATTTCCACAATTACATCATCGGATTCATTTTCAAGTTTATGTAGCTTTTCCATCGGGCCAAAATCTTCAATTCGTTCATCCTGAACAATCAGAAAAGCATTTTTAATGGTCTGAACATCAGCCATTGATTTACCGGCCACCCATAGCCGGTTTTTGGTGTCAACCTGAACAAGTTCTTTGATATTTTGAAGAATCAGTCTCATTTTAATGTGTTTATTTCCCTTGCCCAAATTAGGGAAGGTTGCGCCAAATATTTTATGTCTTTGATCATGGAACACCCGATTTCATTTCTGTTTTCAGGCAGATTAAAAATACCAAGTTACGATGATCAAACGAGTTCCTCGTATTTCAGCAAAAGTTTTTCGCATACTAAGATGAGAAAAAATAATAAAAGACCAGGAGGTCTTTCATTTCATGTTTTATAACACTCAAACAAAATATCATCCATACAGATTTTATAATACACAAGCAATAGTAAATCAAAGTATATACCTATATATCAAGCAATAACATTCATCTTACATTAATTATGCCAATAATTAATGTAAGATGAAAAATACGATTTGAAGGATTGGATTACTGAAATTCTCCTTAAAAAACATGAAACTTTCCTGTGAAAGAAATGTTTCAAAAAAAAACCACATCAGCGAATACCCAAATTCGAACTCCCAGTGCTACCAGTTAAATTAACTGTTAGTAAATGCGTACAAATAATAAACTAGTTTATAAATTTATTTGGTTTTTAAACTCCTGTTTTATAATTATCGTACAATAAAACTATCAACTTATGAGCACAAAAAAAATCTTAGCCATTCTATCTGAATATGGTTATTGGGGTATTGAATTAGTAGGGCCGCTAAGAAAACTTGAAGCTGCTGGCTACGAGTTTGATTTTATGACCCAATTTGGCAAAAAGGCAGAAGCATTGCCACCAAGCTATGATCCTAACTATTTTGACCCACCACTCGGGGTCAATGTGACCACTAAACCGGATGCCGAAATGGTTCTTGCATTTGAAGCTGAAAAAAGATTGGAAACTCCGCTTTCAATGAATGATTTCATTCCTGAAAGACCATACTATTCAAAAGTTAATTTTCTGCGCGAACTTGAACAATACTATGTGAAAGTAAAAGAATCGCAGAAAGTTTTGACCGAAAAATATGATGCCATTTTATTGGTTGGCGGAAGCGGTCCAATTGTAGATATGGTGAACAATCAGCGTTTGCATGAGATTGTTTTAGGTTTCCATAAAGCCGGCAAACCGATAGCTGGCATTTGCTACGGTGTTGCTGTTCTTGCTTTTGCCCGCGATTTTAACGAACGCAAGTGTATTATTAAAGGAAAGCATGTTACGGGGCATTGTATCGAATACGATTATCACGATGGTACAGGATTCCTGCATACTGACTTCAACATTGGGCCTCCACCTTACGTTCTGGAATATACACTAACCGATGCTGTTGGTTCAGAAGGTCAATATCATGGTAATTTCGGAAAAGAAACTTCAGTTATAGTCGATTATCCTTTCATTACTGCACGATCGTTACAATGCGCCCATGAGTTTGGCGATCAGATTGTTAATGTTTTGGATAATGGGATGATGCGTTATGGCTGGTAAAGACGGAAATTCGAAAATTATCGAACAATTTCTTGCCGATGGCATGGATCATATGTTCGGTAATCCTGGAACAGTCGAGCAGGGCTTTTTAGATGCCCTGCTTGATTATCCTGAAATGAAGTATATCCTCACCCTTCAGGAAAGTATAGCAGTATTGATGGCTGATGGCTATGCAAGAGCAAGTCAAAAGCCAACTCTGGTACAATTACACAGCTCTCCCGGCATAGGAAACGCTGTGGGGGCGCTTTATCAGGCAAAACGCGGACATTCACCGCTTGTTGTTATTGGTGGCGATGCCGGTGTAAAATACATGAATATGGATGCACAAATGGCAAACGATTTGGTTGCCATGATGGCTCCTGTGACCAAGTATTCAACTTTGGTAACTGACTCACGTTCACTCTTAAGAACAATCAGGAGAGCAATAAAAATTGCAGGTACAGCGCCAATGGGACCAGTGTATGTTTGTGTTCCGATGGATATTCTGGATGAGATCAATGATGAAATCGTGATGCCAACATCGATTCCTTCAACCAGAACACTTCCCGATCCGTCAATTATTGATGAGGCAGCCCAAATGCTTATCAAGGCAGAAAAACCAATGATTTTTATTGGAGATGGAGTGGCCTATTCGGATGCAACAGCCGAATTAACCAGTGTGGCTGAAATTTTGGGCGCCGAAGTTTATGGTGTTGAATTTGGCGATTTCATTATGGAAAACGAACATCCACTCTATCAAGGTACTACCGGCCACATGTTTGGCTCTTTCAGCAAGCCAATTACCACAAAAGGAGATTGCAACCTCGTTGTTGGAACGTATATGATGCCTGAAGTTTTTCCTGATTTAGGTGAAATATACAATCCGGAAGCAAACGTGATTCATTTTGATTTAAATGCCTATGAAATTGCGAAAAACCACCGGGTCGATCTTGGGGTCGTTTGCGATCCAAAACTAACTCTTCAGGCACTGGCTGATAAACTGGAGTCATTAATGACTTCTGAACAAAAAGCTACTGCCGAAAAAAGGACTCTGGAAATAGGTAAAGCCAAATCAGAAAGATTAGAAGCCGAAATAAAAGCTGATGATAAAATCCAGGGGCAAACACCTTTGAACATGGCTGAATTTGCAAGAATTCTGGCTGCGAAACTTCCTGAAGACCGGATTATTTTTGATGAAGCCCTAACCAGTTCACCTCCCATAACCAGATATCTGCCCCCTAAAAAACCGGGGGATATATTTTATACCCGGGGAGGTTCTTTGGGTATCGGAATTCCCGGTGCGATAGGTGTGAAATTATTACATCCGGAGAAAACAGTCATTGGATTTACCGGCGATGGTGGTTCTATGTACACTATTCAGGCTTTGTGGTCGGCCGTGAGGCATAAGGTAGGTGCAAAGTTTATTGTGTGCAACAACGGCACCTACAAATTATTGCAGTTGAACATCGATCAATACTGGAAAGAACGGGAAATTGTGAAGCATGATTTTCCACTTCCATTTGATCTTTCCTATCCTGCTCTTCAATTTGATCAGATTGCAAAATCTATGGGAGTAAACGCTGTTCGCGTTGAAAAACCGGAAGATATTGCACCAGCCATTGATAAAATGCTCGCCAACGATGAGCCATTTTTGATTGATCTTGTGCTGAAAGGTGATCATAAAAATACAACTGTAGAGATTAACTGTGCTCAATAATCAATGCTATTTCGAAACAATATTTAAGTATGGCAAATTCAAAAAATACTTTCGATTACATTATTATTGGTGCAGGAGCATCCGGATGTGTGATTGCAAACAGATTGAGTGCAAATTCCAAAAACAAAGTATTGCTTTTAGAGGCAGGAGGTGATGATACAGGAAATCAGGATATTTCAGATATCGGTGGATTTGTTCGATTGTGGGGGACTGAAAACGACTGGCAAATTAAAACCACTCCCCAACAAGGACTGTCGGAAAGAGAAATTGTTATTAACCAGGGTAAAGTTTTGGGCGGTTCAACTTCGATAAATGCAATGATGTATGTAAGAGGAAACAGGAAAAACTTTGATATGTGGAATACACTGGGTGCTGATGGTTGGAGCTATAACGATGTTTTACCCTATTTCAAAAAAATTGAAAAATATGGCCAGGCTGACTCCGAGTATCACGGCACCACGGGAGAATTAAATATTATGGAATGTCCTGATGAACCCATGCGTTCCGAAGAATTTTTAAACGCTGCAAAAGAAGCCGGTTATAAGGGATCATCACATGATTATAATAGCGAAGTACAAGAAGACGATCCCTCACTTTTACAATTTCATATCGATAAAAACCTGAATAGAGAAAGTTCTGCCACTGCATTTTTGCATCCGGTAATGGACCGATCGAACCTTACTGTAATTACCGGAGCTCATGTTTCGAAAGTAGTGATCGAAAACGGAACCGCAACTGGTGTTGTTTACATCAAAGATGGTTTAGAAACAGTAGTTTGTGCCTCTGCCGAAATAGTGGTAAGCGCAGGTGCTTTAGCTTCTCCAAAAATTTTATTGCTTTCAGGTATCGGATTGGCGGAACATCTGCGTGAACATTCAATTACCGTAAATGCTGACTTGCCTGGTGTTGGACAGAACCTTCAGGATCACATCCAGCTCCCAATCATTTTCAGGTCAACCCTTACTTTACCCAACACTACTTTGCTAACCGGCAATGTGTTGTTTGTGAGAACAAGGAAAGGTAGTGAAGTCGCACCACCCGATATGCAAATTAATTTCACCCCCAGCATGCCAGCTCCATTGGCTCCTATTTTACCCGATTTTGGTGGCCCGATATGTATTTTCCTGGCTATTTTAGTTCAGCCTTTCAGCACAGGGTATGTAAAACTTACCAGTGCTGACCCAATGGCAAATGCCGAAGTGAATCCCAATTATCTCCATCAGAAAGCAGATATTAAGGCATTGACTGAAGCCGTACAAATTGTACGAAAAATTGCCGGGACCAAAGCATTTGAAAAATTAAATGCCGGGGAATTAGCACCGGGATCAGCCAATGTGGAAGAATTCATTCGTAGTCAGAGTTCCACCTTATGGCACCCTGCAGGAACCTGCAAAATAGGTCAGGATGCTATGGCAGTTGTCGATTCAAGATTAAGGGTTTATGGAATAAAAAACCTGCGTGTTGCCGATGCATCGGTAATGCCAACAGTCACCACTGGGAATACTGTTGCGACCTGTTTCATGATTGGTGAAAGAGCCGCAGAAATGATCCTGCAGGATAATGCATGACAATTTTATAAATACTCAATATTCTAACTTCTAAAAAAAATAGAAATGCTTACAAACGAATCAATACAGAATTTCACAAAGGAGTGGTATCAAAAACTTGATGTCCATGCTCCGCAGGTAGATTTCCTTCCTCTCTTGGCAGATAAGGAATTGGAAATGGTTTTTCCGGAAGCAACTATTTATGGCCATGCCGGTTTTGAAGGTTGGTTTCAACGGGTGATCAGAATCTTTTTCGATGAAGTTCATACAGTAAAAGAAGTTTCGCCTAAAATAGATGGAAATTTTGCTTCAGTAAAAGTAGTGGTTCAATGGGAAGCCAGCGTCTGGAATGCTCCCGAGGCTTACAGCAAGAGAATAAAGTGTGATGCTTACCAAACCTGGGAAATGAAAATCATTGATGGCAAGCTGGTGATCACTAAATATATCGTTGACGAAATTAAGTATCATAAAGGTTCTGCAGAACTTTAAAACTAACATAATGACTTCTGTAAACTTAAATTATTTAACAGTAACAAAAACTGTAAAAGCGAATGTTACCATTCACACAATTGCCAGCCCAATTGAAGGTGAAATGTCGAATGCGCAATTAATTGAAACTCCAAATAAACTTCTTTTAATAGATTCTCTTCAGCTTGTGCCACATGCAAATGAGTTGAAAAAGTACGTTGAAAGTATTGGAAAACCCTTAGATAGGGTTATTATTACTCATTATCATCCGGATCATTGGTTTGGCATTGCCTCATTTAAAATGTATCCAATATATGCCTTACAAGAAGTAATTGACAGAATCGATGCTTTTGCTGATTTCGTATTGGATTATCACAGAGGTATACATGGAGATAATGCTGCAGAGTTAATCCCTTCTGAAAAAGTCGTTCCAACTCTTCCTATCCAAGAAGGAATATTTGAATTTGATGGTATTACATTGAATTTAATGAAGATCATGGATACTGAGGCACCCTGTATCTTAGTACCTGAAATACCTGAGCACGGAATATTATTCGCACAGGATATGATATACAATGGAGCCTATGCCTATTTTGGCGATCGTACTGCAGATGGTGGTTTATGCCTTAATAACTGGATTAAAGCTGTTCAGGATTTTAAGCAGAAAAACTATCAAATAGTATTACCTGGTCATGGAGCACCAACGGATAGCTCAATATTTGACAAAGTAATTGAGTATTTAGAATTTGTGAAATTCGAATTAGGTGCAGGTAAACAAGGTGATGATCTGATTGGAAGTATTAAAGCAAAATTCCCGGATTATAAACTTGATCTGACTTTGGTAATGTCTAATTACATGTTATTCGAATTCCAGGCTTAGAAATCATTTTCAATAAGAACTAAAAAAATAAACACATGAAAAACGTTCCGGATACGAAATTAGGAAGGATGTATAAAGAGCACATTCAGTATATTTTGGATAAAAACATTGAAGCCTTACTTGATCAATATACCGATGATGCCACACTGATCAGCAGTTTCAGCAAAAGCCCGGTTATATACAAAGGAAGGGAGCGCCTTAAAGAACACATGCAGGGAATTTTAGGAATCGATGGTCTGGAAACTGAAATTGTTTTCTGGGCAGAAACCGAAAATCCTGAAACATTGATGATTACCGAACAAATTACCATGACCGCAGGAGGAGCGAAAAGTCAAATGCGGTTTGCTGATAGCTGGGTATTGAATGATGGAAAAATTGCAATTCATTTTGCTGGAATGGTTCAACATCCTGATGGCTCATTAGCTTAAATTTATTAACATTAAATTACTCAAAACATCTGGCTATGAATGATTTGAAATTTTTCTACGAAGAGCAAATTGAATTGTTGGCTGCCAAAAATGGAGCTGCCCTGGTCGAAGCTCATTACGCTGATAATGCTGAAATGATTGTTATTACTGGTGAAGAACCGATTATCGTGAAAGGGAAAGTTGGCTTAACCCAATTATTTGATTATTATCTGAACAATGTTTACAGAGGTTTTATTTCCACCGAAAAATTTGCGGCTACCGATGACAGTATCATGTTCGAAGCAACGATAGATACAGTTAATGGCCCATTAAAAGTATATGACTGCATGTATTTGGTAAATGGTAAAGTCATCCGTCATTTTTCGGGAGTAAAATAAATCAACTGTGCTTTGACTTTAACCCGAAGCACAATACAGATAAAGCTTTTTACCTAAAGACAAAAAAATGAAACTAACTGGAAAAAAAATAGCAATCCTTATCGAAGGCGACTATTACGAAAACGAAATATTCTATTACAAATACCGCTTTCCGGAAGAAGGTGCTGAATTGCATTTTCTGTCACGCCTGTGGGGTCAGGAAAAAATCACTTTTTATGGCCATGAATACAAAGTCCCAATGGATTGTTGGGAAAGTTTTGAAAACATGAGCAATGAAGAACTCGATAGTTATGCTGCTATTATTGTGCCTTCCGGAATGGTTTCCGATCGGTTGCGTTACACCGAAGATGTAAACAAAATACCACCGGCTACTGAGTTTTTAAAACGGGCTTTCGCAAACAAAAATATTATCAAGGGAATTATTTGTCACGGATTATGGCTGGTAGCACCTGCTACCGAATTGGTAAGAGGGAGAAAATTAGTTTGCCACAACAACTTGATTGGCGATGCCAAAGCTTATGGAGCTGTTTATACCGACGAAGATGTGGTTGTTGATGGCGATCTGGTTACCGGACGTTCAGGGGGACACGCTCACCTATTTGCCCGGAAAATTATTGATATTTTAAGTGTTCCGAAACAAAATTTCTTTTAAAAATACACTATGAATGAAGCAAAATTTCTGCACGTAGCAGTTACCTGTAAAGATCAGGCAAAGTTCGAAGCATTCTATACCAAACATTTCGGGATGAAACGGGCACGAACGATTGATCTGGGAGACGGAAAAGAACTGTTTTTCCTGAAGGATAACAATGGTTTTTACTTCGAAGTATTTCCGATGGATGAAGAACGTCCGGTTCCGTTTGCGGAAGCCGATGGTCCTCATTATCCCGGTTACCGGCATCTGGCATTTATAGTGGATGACGTGGATGCAAAATTAAAAGAAATGGGTGATGACGCAGTTATTACATTGGGCCCCCTGGGTTTTGATGCTTTTATAAACGGTTGGCGTACAGTATGGATTAAAGATCCGGAAGGAAACATTATTGAGATTAGTCAGGGTTATGTGGATGAAGAATAAGAATTAATGTATGAGTATTTTTAAAGAAGCGTTACATATCTGGTGGGCAAAACCCACAATCAGGACCGATGAAAATGATGACCTTGAACGAAAGGCAACCTGGCTTGAACTATTTTACGATCTGGCCTTTGTTGGAATTTTGGCTCAATTATCACATTTTCTGTATCAGGAACCTTCCTGGGAAAATGCAGGAATATTTGCATTTCTTTTTGTACCTGCCTGGTGGATATGGAATTCTTCAACTTATTACAATGAAAGATACGAAAGAAACGATATCAGGCATCGGGTATTGACCTTTATCGGCATGATACCTTTAGCCGGAATAGCTTATGCCATTCATAGTGGGTTGGAACTTTCTGCTAATATTTATGCCATTTCATATATCTTTTCCCGAATCCTTGTGATTTATATGTGGCATTCAGCGGCAAGTTCACCTATCGAGAAAAAACTTTCCCGACAATTCTCCATAGGGTTTATGCTATCAGTAATACTTTGGAGTATTTCGATATTCATTCCCGGAAATTTCAAATTTGTGCTTTGGGGAGCTGGATTTTTAATCGATATGATTACACCAATGTTTACGCTAGGTACTCAGATGCAACTACCTAAAATTAGTGTCCATCATATCCCCGAGCGTTTTGGACTATTAACTACACTAACCATAGGAGAAACAGTGATTGGAGCAATTAATGGTTTTGCGGCCAATCATCATATCAATATTTGGATTGGTGCTGCAAGTGCACTGGGACTTGTGGTTTCGTTTTTTATCTGGTGGTTATATGTCGATAATGTTTTATACCGGCTTTTTAAGAATAATATTTGGGCCATATTGGCGTGGAGTTACCTGCATTTGCCCCTGGCCATAGGTATAACTGCTGTTGGGGCTGGCATTCTTGCACTGGTTTCTGATTCTGACAATGGATATGTAACCGATCCTGTACGTTGGTTGTTATGTGGTTCTTTAGCTTTTACCATTTTTATCATAGCGCTCATTGGGTTCGTTTCCGAAAATGAAGGTCATCATGAGAAGGTTATTGAATTTCATAAAAAACATACGAATTCATTGCTCTGGACTAAAGTTTTGAGTATTGTATTGCTTCTTCTGGTAGGATTTCTTGGCAAAGAGTTTCATTCCGTGCTTTTGTTAGTTTTACTTATAGGGATCATGTTTATACCAATCCTGAACGGCATTTATATTTGGTTGGAATCGCATTTGAACCGACAAAAACAATTAATAAACTAATATAAAATTTATACATCATTTAAACGAGAAGATTATGGAAATCAATTTCACTTTTTCGGATACCATTACAGGTTATGTAACTAATTTCAACATGAAGGAAAGATGGTTTACTGTCTTGACCTCTGATGAAAAAGAATTCAAGATTAATTTAACTGATAACTCCTATGCCCGTTTTATACGAAACTTAGGTGAAGATTATCAGGATGCTACGGGTAAAATCAATCATTTACTGGCACTCAACCGTCAAATGGTATTTGCTTACGGCACTTTTTATCCGGGTAATGAAAGTAATTCGGAACCTGTATTTGAAGCTCAACAACTGATCTTCCCAGGCGAAGGTCCCGGGAAATATCGTTTCGAAGAACCGGATTGGTGGATCAACCAGATTGATTCTATTGCGCATAGCTACTTGGGTTGGCAATTTAACCATCCGAAGGAAGAAATTGACTACCATAAATACAGAACCATACTTCAATTAAGTGGTGAAAAGAAAGGCGATTACCTCCAGGAAACCGATACTGTTTCGCGTTTGGTATTTGGATTTGCATCGGCTTATTTACTCACCGGTAAAGACGAGTTTTTGGAAGGCGCTGAAAAAGGAACCCAGTATCTGCGCGACCACATGCGCTTTTTCGATCAGGATGAAAATATTGTCTATTGGTATCATGGTCTCAAGGTGGAAGGCGAGAAAGAAACAAAATTGCTAACTTCTGAATTCGGAGATGATTTCGATTCGCTGCCTATGTACGAGCAGATTTATGCCCTTGCCGGTCCGACACAAACGATGAGAATTACCGGAGACAAGAAGATTATGAGCGACATTGACCGGACACTCGATTTGTTTGAGAAATTTTATAAAGATGAGGAAGGTATCGGGTATTTCTCGCATATCGATCCAATTACACTTGATCCGCGCGCCGAATCACTTGGACATAACAGGGCCAGAAAAAACTGGAATTCAGTAGGTGATCATGCTCCTGCTTACCTGATTAACCTGTATCTGGCTACCGGGAAAAAAGAACATGCCGATTTTCTGGAATATACCTTTGATACCATCACCAGATTCTTCCCCGATTATTTAAACAGTCCTTTTGTACAGGAAAAATTCTTTGAAGACTGGAGTAAAGATCAGACCTGGGGATGGCAACAAAACAGAGCGGTAGCCGGACACAACCTGAAAATTGCATGGAACCTTTTGCGTATGCAGTCATTGACTCCAAAGGACGAATACATCGACTTTGCGCGGAAAATTGCTGAGGTTATGCCTGAAGCTGGTTGCGACCGTCAACGCGGTGGATGGTATGATGTAGTTGACCGTGTTTACAAACCGGATGGAAAACATTATCAGTTTGCATGGCACGACAGGAAAGCCTGGTGGCAGCAGGAACAGGCCATACTGGCTTATTTGATTATGCATGGAATATTAAAAGATGATGAATACAGCAAACATGCCAGAGAGGTTACGGCTTTCTACAACGCATTCTTCCTCGACAGTGACGATGGTGGTGTTTATTTCAATGTTTTGTCAACCGGGATGCCCTATTTGTTAGGAAACGAAAGACTAAAAGGAAGTCATTCCATGAGTGGATACCATAGCATGGAGTTGTGCTATCTGGCTGCAGTTTATACCAATTTACTGGTAAAAAGAGAACCACTGAACCTGTTTTTCAAACCTTATCCGAATTCATTCGAAGACAATAAGTTACGGGTATCACCTGACATTTTGCCAAAGGGAAGCATTTACATTCAGGAATGTTTTATTGATGATGAACCTTATACCGATTTTGATGCCGACAACTTGATTGTAAATCTGCCGGCAACTGACAAACAAGTTCGTGTTCGCGTAAAAATTACGCCAAAAGCATGGCTCGATAAAAAGAACTAATTGTAAACTAAATTTTCAAAGCAGATCATTCATTGCAATGAAAACATAAAAATCTAATAACATGCAAATAGATATAAATACTGAAAACAGCATTCTGATTATTACACTTAAAGGAAGCATTGACAGCAAAACAGCTTCAGAGGTGCAACAGAAAGTACTTGAAGCATCAGTTGAAAGTGATAATGTAATCATCGATCTTACAAAAGTAGATTTTGTTTCAAGTGCGGGTTTGAGAGTTCTTCTAATGGTTTACCGACAGATTAAATCAAAAAATGGAAAAGTCATTTTAGTGGGCGTTTCAGAAGAAATAACGGAAGTAATGGAGATGACCGGTTTTATTAATTTCTTCGAAATTATTGATACCGTAACGAACGCCCTGTCTTCTTTTTAGACAATTAAAATGCTTGCTGGTGACCAATACAGAAGAACCATTTAGAATCGTAAATCATTAAAAACAGTGTAGATATGGCAGAATCAAATTTTGATACAAGAATAGATTATTATCCCACTCATGAACATGAAGGGATAAAATACCGAAGAGGTCACGTTTTGCCTTTTGGAGCTACGATGGTACCTAACGGTGTAAATTTTTCAATCTACTCCAGTGCAGCATATTCGTGTACGCTGGTTTTGTTTGAAAAAGGGGCACCCCAACCTTATACTGAAATAACATTCCCTGAGGAATTCAGAATTGGGAATACCTATTCAATGATTGTTTTCGATTTGGATTTTGAGACGCTTGAATATGGTTATCGTATGGATGGTCCGTTCGAGCCTGAAGCTGGTCATCGTTTTGACAAAACCAAAATTTTATCTGACCCCTACGCGAAAGCAATTGGCGGCCGTGATAAATGGATGGATCCACCTGATTGGGATAATATTTATCCACATCGTTCGAGACTGGTATTTGAAGATTTCGATTGGGAAACAGACATGCCTTTGGAAACCCCTATCGAAGACCTGGTTGTTTACGAAGCTCATGTTCGCAGTTTTACGAAACATGATTCATCAGGAGTTAAAAACAAAGGAACATTTGCAGGTATCAGGGAAAAAATACCCTATCTCCTCGATTTGGGAATCAATTGCCTTGAACTCATGCCCATTTATGAATTCGATGAGTATGAACACAGCAAAACAAATCCTGAAACTGGTGAAATGCTGATCAATTACTGGGGTTACAGTACGCTTAATTTCTTTGCCCCAAAATCGGGTTATGCCGCAACGGGCAAATATGGGATGCAGGTTGATGAGCTGAAAACCCTCATCAAAGAATTGCATAAAAATGGCATTGAAGTATTGCTCGATGTAGTGTTCAATCACACAGCAGAAGGTGACCACAGAGGTCCAACCATTTCGTTTAAAGGAATTGACAACAATACCTATTACATGCTTACTCCTGAAGGTTATTATTTTAATTTCTCGGGCACGGGCAATACTTTAAACTGCAACCATCCGGTAGTACGCAGTATGGTTTTGGATTGCCTGCGTTACTGGGCTTCCGAATACCATATCGATGGGTTCCGCTTCGACCTTGCCGCAATACTCGGACGGGCACAGGACGGAAGTCCGTTGAATAATCCACCACTTCTCGAATCACTGGCATACGATCCTGTTTTGGCCAAATGTAAATTAATTGCTGAGGCCTGGGATGCAGGTGGTTTATACCAGGTTGGTTCATTTCCGGCCTATGGGCGTTGGGCCGAATGGAATGGAAAATACCGGGATACACTCCGGCGTTTTCTGAAAGGAGAAGAAGGTTTGGTAGGTGAACTTTCGCAACGTTTGCAAGGTTCTCCCGATCTTTATTCAACCAGAGGTACTGCGGCGGGCATCAATTTCATTACTTGTCATGATGGTTTTACTCTTTATGATTTATTTGCTTATAACGAAAAACATAACGAGGCCAACGGAGAAAACAACAATGACGGGAATAACGACAATTTCAGCTGGAATTGCGGCTGGGAAGGTGAAACCGATGATGCAGGAATAAATACGCTGCGACACCGTCAGATTAAAAATGCACTTACCATTTTAATGGTGAGCCAGGGAATTCCGATGATCCTTATGGGCGATGAAATGGGAAGAACCAAATACGGAAATAACAACACCTATTGTCACGATAACGATCTAAACTGGCTGAACTGGGATCTGACTGAAAAAAATGCAGACCTCTACTACTTTGCCAGACACATCATCAATTTCAGACGTAACCACCCGGTTCTACGAAACAAAGATCATTTCCGGAATTCCGACTATAAAGGAACCGGTTATCCAGATATTTCTTTTCATGGGACTCAGGCCTGGAATGCTGACTGGTCCGGTTCAAGCCGGGTTTTGGCAATCATGCTCGACGGAGGACATGCCAAAAACGGTTTTACAACCGATGATACCGTTTATATCGCCATAAATATGCATTGGGAAGCATTGCCATTCGAATTGCCTCATCTTCCTGAAGGTAAAAGCTGGCATGTTTCGGTGAATACCGATATGCCTTCACCATACGATTTTCATAAATTAAATAGCGAACCGGTAATGGAAAACCAGTATTCATGTATTTTGGGGCCACGATCAGTGGTAATTCTTTTGGGGAAATAACAGCGATCAAATTTATTCTATTCAGGATAAAATAGCGAAATTTATAAATCAATTAAAAAATCTACAAAATGAGTTTTACAGTATCATCAGAAATAATCAACAATGTAGCTATTCTTACATTAGTTGGATCTTTGGATTCATCGTCGGCATCTGTTTTTCAGGCTGAAATACAAAAAGTAGCAGGTGAATCGCCAGTTGAAATGGTTTTGAAGGTAAGTGAACTAACCTTTATGGCATCTGCCGGTCTTCGAATGATCATATTTGCCAAGCAAAAACTCGGTCCATCAGTTCAAATTTATCTGGTAAAGCCTCAGGATCAAATCATAGACACTCTGCAAATGACCGGATTCATTCATAGCGTGCATATCGTTGATAAATATCCGGTATAAATGGCAACGCAAACACAAACAATAACCTACGAGGCTTCATTGGATGTGCTTGAGCCAATACGTAAGTTATTGACTCAGATAGGACAAGAAGTAGAACTTAGCAAAAAAAAGACCTATGGTCTGTGTCTTGCTGTGGATGAAATTGCCACAAATGTAATTCGGCATGGCTACGAGGAAGCTGGAATAACTGATGGTGTATTTGATCTGATTATTAAGAAAAATGATAATCAGTTGGTGGTAACAATTGTGGATGCCGGTACTCCCTTTAATCCGCTTGAGCATAACCTGCCAACTGAACAGGATTTGAGCATTCCTTTGGAAGAAAGACCGATTGGGGGGCTGGGAGTTATGATTGCCAGGCAAAGTGTGGATGAGTTCAAATATGAATTTTCCAACAATAAGAACAGGAACATATTCATTGTCAGGTACGACCAGACAGATTACTAATTCATAGCAAGTACAAAATTCGATATCCTTCAGGATTGATTTTATGATAAAATTTTAGAATGACTCAAAATAAAACGCATATCAATCCTTTTCCCGGTATCCGAAGTTTTGAAACGGAGGAGAATCACTTGTTTTTTGGACGAGAGAGTCAGATAGATGATATTGTATCGGTTCTGACTGTAACTCATTTTCTAGCGATAACAGGTTCGTCAGGAAGTGGGAAATCTTCCCTGATCAGAGCTGGATTAATTCCCGCTATCCTGAAAGGGGAAATTAACAATCAAAAGAACTGGGACATCACGGTTTTTAAACCCGCAGATAATCCTCTCTCATCATTTGCCGCTGAATATGCCGAAACTTTTAACAGAAAATGTGCTGTAAAAGGTAAAACGCCACTCAGTTCAACACAGGTTGAAAAGGCTTTACGCAATGATCATGAACCTATTTTAAATGCCCATCGCGATCTTGGTTCCGATCCCTGGCTTATTGTAATTGATCAGTTTGAGGAAATATTCAGATATCAGAAAAAAGTAAATGCAGAAACGGAAAAAAATGAATCCATCTTTTTCATCAATCTGTTTCTTGATCTCATCAACAAGAAGGAATTAGATACTCCGATCTATGTTGTACTAACAATGAGATCTGATTTTCTTGACCAATGCACGGAAATACCCGGTCTTACTGAAGCAATAAACAAGGGTCATTTTCTGATACCAAGGATGACTCCACAATCCCTTCAGGATGCAATCGTAAAACCGATCAGAGAATTTGGTGACGAAATTTCGAATGAATTGGTTGACCGGCTTATTGATGATTTGGGTGATAAATCGGATCAGTTACCGGTAATGCAACATGCCTTGATGCGTGCCTATGATTACTGGCGGATAAATAAGGTTGGCGATCAACCTTTGGATATACAACATTACGAAGCTGTTGGAACTATCGCCTCTGCCCTTTCGCTGCATGCTGAAGAAATTTTCAACGACCTGAAAAAGGAAGAATACAGGCAGGAAACGGAAAGGCTATTTAAAGCTCTGACTGATCTCGGCACCGATAAAAGAAGCACCCGAAGACCAACTTCGTTTGCCGATATCCTGAAGATTACCAATTCCCCGGAAAACGATCTGATTGAAATCATTGATCAGTTCAGGGCACCCGGAAGGGCTTTTTTAATGCCTCCGCATGATATTCCCATTCAGCCTGAAACAGTAATCGATATTTCGCATGAAAGTTTAATGCGGGTATGGGGACGGCTGAAAGAATGGGTTGATGAGGAAACCAAGTCGGCAGAATTGTATCTTCGTTTGTCTAAATCAGCAGAATTATATCAACAAGGTAAATCCGGGCTCTGGACAAATCCGGAACTTGAAATTGCGGTGAAATGGAAACAGAAAAATCAACCCAATTACTATTGGGCCGAACGGTATGATCCTGGTTTTGAAAGAGCCATTGATTTTCTGGATTACAGCAGGAAAGAATCTGACTTCGAAATAAAGAAAAAAGAAAGCAGCCAAAAAAGAGAATTGAGCAGGGCCCGTAAAATTGTAATTATACTTAGTGTGGCTTCCATTATTTCCATTCTGTTCCTGATTATTTCATTGGATTCGAAATTAAAGGCCGATGCCAGTAGTAAGGTTGTACTGGAAAAAGGAGTTGAATTGGAAAAGGAAAGTAAAAAGGCTGAAATACAACGAAAAGAGGCAGTCGCACAAAAGAGAATTGCTGAACAGCAACAGAAAATCGCAGAGCAGCAAAAATTGATTACCGAAGAGCAAAGAAAGTATGCGATTGCACAACAGGATTCGGCCATAAAAAGTGAAATCGCCGCCAGATCAGCTAAGGTACTGGCTGATAGCGCTGCACATAGGGCCAAACGAAGCGAAATTGTAGCCAGGACGGCTAAGGCTTTGGCTGACACTTCGGCCCACAAGGCCAAAATATCGGCTGAAGAAGCTATTCGATCTGAAAAAAACACCAAACGCTTACGACTACTAGCCATTGCACGTTCAATGGCTATTCAATCACAACGTGTGGCGAATATAAATCCTGAATTGTCGGCCCTGCTTGCCGGACATGCTTTCAAGTTTAATATGGAGAATGGCGGAAGAAAGGATGATCCGGATATTTTTAACGCACTTTCAAATATTGCAGATATTAAGCCTGTTTTCCTTGGACATCAGGATATTGTTAGAGGAATTGCCCTTTCAAAAGACGGAAGTTTGATTTATTCAGGTGGTGATGACGGTCGGTTATTGGTTTGGTCATCAAGAGATTCGCATGAAAAACCACTTTCGTTGAATACCAATGGCCTGGCGAAAAAAGGCATCCGTTGTGTTGCAGTTCAGAACAATGCGGTTTTGGCCGGAACTGCCGATGGAGTAGTTTTATTTTGGGATAAAGCCGAAAAAGGTGTTTTACCCCAAAGCATTCCGGCACACAATGGCATTATAAATAACGTCAGTTTCATTTCTGGTAACCGGATGGTGATTGCCGGATCGGATGGTTTTATTGAAATCTGGAATCTTAAGGATTTGACAACAATGATGTTTTTTAATCAAATGGGCGCTGCAGTTAAAGATATTGCCATATCCGGCGACGGAACAAAACTGGCCTGTGCTGATCAAACCGGCCTGGTGAAAATATTCAAAGTTTCGCAGTTCAACGATAAACCGGTTGTACTGCAAACAAACAAATCCATCCAGTCAATTGCTCTGAATTCCAACGGAACCATGCTGCTATCAGGCGATGGTGACGGAATGATTAATCTATGGGATCTGTCTGATCAGAACGAAAAACCCCTGGAATTTTCGGATCACCGATCTGCGATTACGTTAATCAATTATAGTCCCGACGATAAATCTTTTGCCAGTTCGAGTTATGACAATACGATACGGATCTGGAATCCGGAAGATCCCAAACAAAATCCGGTTGTAATTACAGATCATGATTCATGGGTCATGGACATCGCATTCAGCTCAGATGGAAATAGTCTGGTATCGGCCAGTAATGACAAAACAATCAGGCTATTTGAATTAAATACCGATCTGTTATCGTCGAAAATATGTGATCAGGTTAAGCGAAATTTAACCGAAAACGAATGGATAACTTTTGTGGGCAAGGATATCAAATATCAAAAAACATGTCCGCAAATTATAACTGACAAGTAATGATTACGACAAAAACAAATAGGTTTCACTGGTCAGTAATTCTGATAGCTTTAGTGCTACTGGACTTTCCTTCATGGAGTCAGGATTGTGATGACAATATATTGAATGAAGCGCAGAAAAATTACGATATCGGTTTATTTGATGGCATTAAAGATATGCTGCAACCATGCATTGACAATGGATTTTCGCCAAAACAAATGATACAGGCTTACCGCCTGATTTCGATTTCCTATCTGGCTGTTGATTCTGTTGACAAAGCTATTTTTTATGCGAATAAACTGATCAAGATAAAGCCGGATTTTGATGCGGAGCTTTTTGGACCTCCCAGGTTCGAACAGATTATCAGTGATATCAAGCAGGCCGGATCAAGCATTCAGATTGTATCTGTTTCCAAACGTGCTGAAAATTTGTATGAAGCGCCTGCAACTGTTATGATTATTTCCAGAGAAGATATCATGAATCGCGGATATGTTGATCTGGAACAGGTATTTAGTGATTTGCCGGGATTTGATGTATCCAGAACTTTTGGACCAACTTATTCGAACATCTACCAACGCGGCTACCGGTCGAATAATACAGACCGGACGTTGTTCCTGGTTGATGGAGTTGAGGAAAATGATTTATGGTCGAATATTTCATACTGGTCAAGGCAATTTCCTATTTCGAATGTCGAGCGGGTCGAAATACTTTATGGTCCGGCTTCGACCATGTATGGTGCAAATGCATTGGTTGGAGTTGTGAATGTGATTACACGCGATCCGGAAGTGCTGGCAGGTAAAAACAATTTGGGTGTGAAAGTCAATACTGGTTGGGGAAGCCTTGAAACCAAATATCTGGATATGACAGTGGCAGCCAAAAAAAATAATATTTCATTTTCCACCACTGTAAAACGGTTCTCTTCAGCCGAAGAAGACCTTTCAGGTTACAAGGAGTTCAATTACAATCCATCTGATTACGATTCAGAAGATTATGCTTCTTTGTTGAATGTAACTTCCAATGCTGCCACTTTTGTGAAAACCAATAATATAACAGCCAATAATCCTTATTTTTCAATTAACCGCGATGCCAACGGCGATACCGTGTCAGTTGGTTTAACTGAAGCGGGTGTTAATGCAGCCAGAAATCATGATAAAGATGCTTTGAAAACGCAATTAAACGGAAATCCAATTGAATATTCAAACCGGTCGGAACATTGGTATTTGAATGGGAAACTTAAATTCACCCATCTGCAATTGGGTTACGAGTTTTGGAAAACCGAGGCAGGAGGCACCAATTATTACAATGATAACAATGAAGCGGGAGCTAAAAATGGCAGCATTTGGGTACCCAAACAGTCGTTTTTCTATATGAAATATGACAATAATATCACTGATAAAATTAATCTGATGAACTTTTCGGAGTACAGGATAACTGAAGTAAATGATAATTCCAGGGCGGTGTATCTTTTCAATTATTCGAACGGGGCGCTGGGAAGCGCGAAACTAGCGAAAGATACTGACCCATTTTGGGTGACCGAATATTATTACCAGATTTCCAGACAGTTCAGGAACGAATTCAAAATAACTTATAATCCCAATGCCCTAATCAACCTGGTAGGTGGCATTGAAGTCAGAAACAGCTCAATACAGGGAGATTACCGTACCGCTACTTATATTGGAAACAACAGGGTCGCTCCCGACGACCTTTCCAATGCGCTTCCCAATCCGGCCAGCGTCATCGAAATTGGCAGCAGCAGCACTGGTGATACTTCTCCCGGAGGCAACGATTTCAGTATTTACGATATTGGAGCCTATGCTCAGGGAACCTGGAAATTTAAAGATATTTACATGCTAACTTTGGGTGGGCGATACGATTACAACCGGATTCGGGTAACAGGAGGTTATGGTTCGCAGTTTAATCCACGTGTCGCTTTAGTGGTTATGCCAGGTAAATTTATCCTGAAAGGTATTTATGCAAGCGCCTTTCAAAACGCATCAAACTGGACTAAATTTTCGACCAATACATCAAGAAAAGTGAACAACCCAAAACTTGAACCTGAGAAGGTTTCCAATGTCGATTTGAGTGTGGCTTACCGTTTTTCGAAAAACATTTATGCTGACCTGGTTTATTACAATTCCCGCTTTAACGGGGTCGTTGGGACTGGTATTGTGGAATTGCCTGATGGAACTACTACCGGACAGAATCAGGCCATTGGTGCACTAAAAATTCAGGGAATTCAATCCAATTTATCAGCCAAACTGAATCAGTATACGATATATGCAAACTTTACCTATACCGATCCGAAAAACAATGTTCTGAAAAACGGAGAACTCACAAATACCTGGCAGCGCATAGGAGACATTGCCAGTTTTCACTTAAATACCGGAGTTAATGCAAGCTACTTCGATCACCTGAATGTAAATCTGAGAATGAATTATATTGGAAAACGGCCGGTTGGCAGTGCGACCTCTGTCAGTTCTAATCCGGGCGACTTTCCGGCAACTGCTCTGTTTAATTCATCGGTTATGTATAAGGAAATACTCCCGGGACTAAATGCACAGCTGATTATCAACAATTTATTCGATTTACAATATTCTGATCCCGGAATCCGATCAGCAGATGGTGGTTTTTATTCGTATCGTACACCGCAACGTGGACGTAATTTTTTAATCCGACTTATTTATGATCTATAGAGAATCTATAATAACGGAAATGAAACCAAAGTATTTATTCGTTAAGCCAGAAGTTGTTTGCAAAGAATTGAGCGAGTGGGAGAAAGATATTCTTTTGCTTAATAAAATGGATTTTTCTAAAGCTTACAAGAAAAAAATTGAAGCTGAAATTAATTCCTTTGGCTTAAATTTAAGGATGGCAGAATTGGCAGATATCGATCCTGTTTATGATTTTATCATCACCCGCTTTGCCAGAGAATACATTGAAGACGTAAGCAAATACGACATTTTCAGGTTTATT
Organism: Chitinophaga pinensis; assembly: GCA_945897845.1. Taxonomy (GTDB): domain Bacteria; phylum Bacteroidota; class Bacteroidia; order Bacteroidales; family Prolixibacteraceae; genus Aquipluma. Next base: position 21,934 of record CAMDGL010000002.1, read on the forward strand.
GAATATGGTCACGGATTGATTATTGAAGATGTACATCAGCAGATTTTAGGTTGCCTTTTTGAAGTAGGCTACGAAAAAAAACAAAAGAAAGTCTCCTACTCTATCCGTCTGGGAATTGATGATAGTCTGAAGGGAAATGGATTGGGCAGGCTTATCACTGTTTATTCGTGCCTTCTTGCCATGGAACGCGGAATGCAGGTGAAAATTGGCCTGATTAGTTTTAATAATTTTCGAAGTCTCCACATTCATGTGAATCAGTTAGGTTGGTTGGTCGATACATTTTACCACAATTTAAACTCGTTAGGCCTCAGTTTTGAATTCAGCCTGCCGTTAACCCCTGAAGGGTTGCTGATAAACAGGATTGATTTGGAAAAGGTACGAATATATATTGATGAACTTCAGGAAGGAATAGATTATTTGCTGATTAATAGCGATGATGTTGAGACCATAAAATCAATTTACAAAAATCACTCATTTTTAATTGCTGCCATCATCAATCCTGAACAAGAAGAAGACAAACCTGTATTTTTTGCGCTTCCGGTTGAAATGTTGAACGCTAAATAATATAAAAAGGGAATGAAAAACGCAATACTAAACGCCCTGAATATCAGGAAAGGAGAGGAAACAGCGATTACACTGCTGTTGCTGTATTCCTTCTTCATGGGCTCGGTAATTGCATTTTTTTATACTGCGGCAACCTCCCTGTTTGTCGTCAGCTTTGACAGCTCGGTTTTGCCTTATGCCTATATCGGCGGAGGAATTATGAGCTACCTTGTCTGGCTGGTTTATGCACGTATTGAGCGGGCAGTAAGTTTTCAAAAACTTGTACTTCTGGGCATCACATTGCTGCTGGTTTCTGTTGGTTTCTTTGTTGTGGGTATTCAGTATTTCAATAATAAGTGGCTTACCTTTTTAATGTTCGTATGGATTCGGGTATTTGTATTCATATCTGTTGTTGGTTTTTGGGGACTTGCAACCAAACTGTTTGATCTCCGGCAGGGAAAACGAATCTTTGGGTTAATTAGTACCGGAGAAGTTATTTCTGATATGGTTGGCTTTTTCTCAATTCCTTTGGTCCTGAAGTTTATTGATACATCTGATCTGCTTTATATATCCTTATTTGGATTGGTGATCTGCCTTGTCCTGATGATTTACATGTTAAATCGTTTTAAAAAGCCACTAAGTATTTCAGAAACAAAAGAGGAAAAGAAAATGAATACCTCATTTAAGTTCGTACTTAAAGACAAGTATCTCACACTTCTGATTCTTATGGCAGTATTGCCCATGTTCGGAATGTGTTTTGCCGATTTTTCCTTTTTACATCAGATTAAAGTTGAATATACAGATGCAAATGTACTTGCCGGTTTCCTGAGTATCTTTTTTGGCGCTACTGCCGTTGTTGAGTTTATCCTGAAATCATTCTTTTCAGGAAGATTGCTGGATAAATACGGACTTAAAGTTGCACTTCCCATTCTGCCGGTTGTGCTTGCAGGAAGCGTTTTTCTGGCTATTTCTTCAGGAGTATTGTATGGCACTACCGGATTATTCTTCTCATTTATCGCTTTTACCAAAATGATTGACCGTGTTTTGCGAAGTGCAATATACGATCCTTCCTACCAGATTTTATATCAGCCACTGCATGCCGAAGATCGGTTGAATGCACAGGGAATGGTAGAGGGAATGGCCAAAGGTCTGGGATTCGCATTGGCCGGTGTGGTTGTTTTAATCTTTACACGGTTTCATGCACTAAGTTTGGTTCACATCAATATTCTTTTTATACTGATTCTTGGCGTATGGGTAAAAATGAGTTTAAACATGTACAAGGAATACCGTGGATCACTCAGTAAAATTCTAACTTCAGAAGAAAAGAGTAACTCTCATTCAGGAATTTACAAATCGAACCTGACTGCACTATGCAAAATAATAGAGGACGAAAAAGAGCCAAACATAAATCTCATCCTGAATATTATGGGTCAGGTAGAACCACAAAAAATGCATCGGTTTCTGCAACGTATCCTTGCCGGTTCATCAGCAGGACATCAAAAAAAAATACTTGAACAAATAAAAAACAAACGGATACTGGCAGCCGAAACGATTATTAAAGAATATCTGCTTTCCAATCCAAATGCTCCAAACAAAGAACTGTTTGAAAGTACACAAGCATTTTTACATCAAACTCGAAATGAAGATTTTGATGCTCTGTTGGAATTATCACAATCACCGGAAAATAAAAAACGAACACTTGCTGCAAATCTACTCGCCTATTCGGGAAGTTATAAAACCTACAAAATCCTGCAGGCACTTTTACAGGACGAAAATCCGGAAACCCGAAAGGCAGCCCTGCTAAGTTCCGGTCAAATAGGAAAGCGGGAATTATGGCCACATATTATCCGTAATCTTTTTGATAGTGCTTATTCAACGCAGGCAATTTCTGCATTAAAGATGATTGGCGAACCAGTTTTGCCGGAATTGGATAACCTGTTCGACAAACACTCAACAACCAAGAATGTAAGACTTAAAATTATTTGCATTTACGGATGCGTAAAGGGTAAGAAAGCATTAAATTTCCTTCGGTCACGAATACAATATCCTGACGAAACCATTCGGCAAAATGTATTTAAGGCCTTAAGCAAAATGGAATATCGTGCTAAACTGCTGGATGTAAGTTTGATTAAGGAAACCATTGACGAAGAAATTGCTATAACCGTTTGGATAATGGCGGCCATGGCTGATATTCAAAATGAGGAAAATATGCCCCTGTTAAAAGAAGCGCTTGAATATGAACTGGCGCAAAAAAAAGAGAATGTTTTCCTTTTACTTTCGATGATCTATGATTCAAGGACCATCCGGTATATTCAGGAGAGTTTTCAAACCGGCACTCATGAAACGAAAGTATATGCTACAGAAATATTGGACTTAACAGTATCACCTGAGATTAAGATGATCTTCCTTCCGCTGCTCGATGATTTATCGCCGGAAGAAAATCTGCAAATTTTCAAGGATAACTACCCGCAGCAAAAAATGAGTGTTTTTGAGCGTCTCAAAGACATCATCAATAAAGATTATTTAAAAATCAACCGGTGGACCAAAGCATGTGCAATCATGCATCTGGAAGAATACAAGGAAAATGAAACAGTATTGCTTTCAAATTTCCTGAATCCTGATCCTTTTATCATGCAGAATTCAGTTGCCATCCTGAAAAAACAAAATTCTGAACGATTCAGGGTAGTACTTGAAAAACTGGGAAAAGATAAAGTTGCCTTCATTACTAAATATACCCTTCAGGCTGAAAAGAGAATGCCTGAATTTTCACTTTCAGACAAAGTAAATGTTGCAAAAAGGAACCGGCTGTTTAATTCGTTTTCTCATCCTGACATTGCCAGAATTATAGAAAATTCGACAGAATTTTTTTTAGAACAGGGAGAGGAAATTACTCCTGAAAAGATGACAAATGATTCGATCGTATTTGTTTTGGCAGGCTCAATAACAATACACGACAACAATCAGACATTAAGGCAATTAAATGAAAATGAATTTTTCTGGGGTATTGTAAATGACAGTGATGATGAAGTCGTTCTGAGAGGAGAAAAAACAGCTTCGGTCCTGGTTTTAAGTCCCGAGTTAATTTTTAATACCATGTCAGATAATAGTGAATACACGCAGGAAGTAATTAGAATCTTAAGTCAAACAGCATAATGATTCATACAATGACAAGCATTCATGCAGGAAATAAGAAGTCACGTTTAACAGTCGGAATATTGCTGTTTTGGATGGTAACGCCCGTATTTCTGTATTCCCAAAGTCAGGATAGCGGATTGCCCTACCTGAAAAATTATTATCCATCTGAATACAAAGCCCATGTTCAGAATTTCGACGTGGTTCAGGACACCAGAGGAATCATGTATTTTGCAAATTTCAGGGGAATACTTGAATTTGACGGGCAAACCTGGAGGACAATACAAACATCGAAAATATCACAGGTTACTTCTCTTGCTATTGATTCTACAGGAACCATTTATGTAGGTGGAGCAGGCGAAATCGGATTTTTATATCCGGATTCAAAAGGTGAGCTTATCTTTAAAAGTCTGGTCGATTCGTTGAATGAAGAAGATCAGCATTTTCAATATATAATTAGTATTCTGGCCACAAATGATGGGATTTGTTTTGTTACCGATACCTCCATCCTAATATGGAATGGCATGTCATTCAAAACAATAAAGTCAGAAGGGCCAATTAATTCAGCTTATTATGTTGATGGCAAACTGTATTTTTTCGATAAAGTCAATGGGCTGCAATACATTGTGAATAATCAAAAATACAGGATAACAACAGGAAATGTATTTTCTGAGGCAATTGTTATTAAGGGGATGATATCTCTCGGATCAGGTAAATTGCTCATAGCGACCGGCATCAATGGTCTTTTGCTGATGGACGAAAAAGGCATTTCTTCGTTTCCTACTTCCGGCGATACCTATTTACGTCAGAACAGCATTTCATGTGCAATTAAACTGAGAGATGGTACCATTGCTATTGGAACTGAAAGAGGTGGACTTGTTGTATTTTATCCTGATGGTACTTTAAAGCAAAAAATTGATCAGGGAATTCAGAACGACTATATCAGAGCTTTATACTCTGACAGAAACGATGTTTTATGGATGGCGCTTGATAACGGAATTACAAGGGTAGAGATTCCCTCGTATCTTTCTTTTTTCGATGGAAAGAGAGGAATTGACGGTGCGGTTAATCAGGTTTTGCGCAATAATGGCGATCTCTTTTTTGCTACCGATAAAGGATTGTATAAATACGATGACAGACAAAATAAATACAGCGCAATTCCAGGGATTAATTCAGCTTGCTGGTCAATTATTCCTGACAATAATTCAATTATAGCCGCAACCAGTAAAGGCGTATATTTAATTGGCAAAAAAACTGTTGAATTGATTGCACCTGGATTTTCATTCAAATTATTTCGGTCGCGCATTAACAACTCTACTGTTTACGTTGGCCAGATTGATGGGATTACACGCCTTCAAAATAGGAATGGAAAGTGGGTTTCAAAAGGCCAGATTTCGGGAATAACTGATGAGATATCTGAAATACAGGAAGATCAAAATGGAATTTTGTGGGCAGTAGTCGCTACCCGTGGATTAATCAAGGTAAATCCTGAAGGAAATGAAATACCGGTATATTTTGACGAAACAAAAGGTTTGCCTTCGCGGTTCGGTAATCACATGAACAGGGTAGCAAACAAACTGGTGGTTACTACCCAAACCGGAATGTTTGCTTATGATCCAATGACAGATATATTTTCACCTATAAAAGCGCTCCAAAATGACACGCTGATGCCAAAGGCATGGAAATCAAAAATTATTGAAGATTCCAACGGCAATTTGTGGAGTAATAGCGGGGATGAAACGCAAATACAGTATCGAATTCAAGATGGCGAGGAATCACCTGCCCAAATTTTATTAAAACCGGTGCAGGATAAAACAATCTGGGCCATTTATCCCGAAGCAGATGGCAAAGTATGGTTTGGTGGTACTGAAGGAGTATTTAGTTATAATCCCGGAATCCCGAAAAATTTAAGTGATGTTCCTTCAGTACTTATTCGAAGTGTATTTATTGCAGGCGATTCATTGTTGTTCGGAGGCACTTTTTTAAACGACCAACATCAGATCACAACCATTCAACCTCGTCAATTGATTCCACTTTTGGATTACAGATTTAATACGGTAACGTTTAAATTTTCCAGTCCATCTTTTAGTATGTATGAAACGATTGAATTTGAGCATTTTCTTAAAGGATTTAATGCAGATACTTCAGTATGGAGTGCAGACATACAAAAGGAATACACCAATTTACCTCCGGGACAATATACCTTTTCGGTTCGTGCAAAAAACATTTACGGGCAGATTACCAATCCGGCAACCTTTCAATTTTCAATTAAAAAGCCATTTTATCAAACCATTTTTGCCTATATACTTTACTTTTTATTATTAGCTGTTATACTCTATGTAATCGTTCGGGTACGTTCTCAAAAACTGATCAAAGAAAAGCGAAAACTAGAAGGCCTGATTAAGGAACGTACTGCAGAGGTCGTTAGTCAGAAGGAAGAGATTGAAAAACAATCGGTTGAACTCAGTAACAAAAATGATGAACTGGAAAAAATCAACCTGATTGTCAAGTCGATAAATTCAGAAATACACTTCTCGAGTTTGCTGCAATCACTTCTCGAAAAAACAAAAGTGATAAGTGGAGTTCAAAAAGCAACGATGCTGGTACATGATAAAATTACCGCTTCATTTAATTTCAAGGCAGGTTTTGGGTGGGATATTTCTTCTGTTTCAGATATTCAAATGACACTGAATGAAGTTGAACAATTTTACCTGCTTTATACCAATGAGGTCTATGAAGATATTTTTGAAGTCAGGAAACTTAATTCAGATGCAGGAACCAACATTTTGGGAAAGGTTGAGATACCCAAGTCTATGGTAATTATGATGGTGAGAGTCAATGAAAACGTCGAAGGATTTTTAATCCTGGAAAATATGCACAAAAAAAATGCATTCAACGAACAGGATTTTAGTTTGCTTCATAATTTGAAAGAACACATCATTTCAGCATTTATTAAAACCATTATTTTGGAAGATTTGCAAACAACACTGGTAAATCTGAAGGAAACTCAGGAACAGCTTATACAACAAGAGAAAATGGCCTCTATCGGGCAACTGACAAAAGGCATCGTTGACCGGATATTAAATCCTTTAAATTACATCAATAATTTCTCTTTGCTAACCAATAACCTGTCGAAAGAAATAGAAGATATTCTGGACAGTTTAAAGGAAAACATTGAGAACGATACTTTTGAAGACTTAATGGATTTACTGAAAATGGTAAAATCGAATGTCCTTAAAGTGAATGAGCATGGTAGCTCCGCGTCACGCATTGTAAAAGGAATGGAGAAATTACTAAAGGAAAGAAGTACTACATTTATACTTACCGACATAAACACACTGGTAGAAAGCCACATCGGGATTGCCTTGCAGGAATATTCAATCGAAAATAAAAGTTTTAAAACTACAATTGTAAAAGAATTTGATGAAAAATCGGAGAAAATCAGAGTATTGCCCTTTGAATTAGGATCTGTAATTGTTAATACGTTTGAAAATGCGTGTTATGCTGTGGATGAGAAAATGAAAAAAATGAAAGATTTTGAACCTGAAATCAGAGTATCAACTCATTTTTCAAAGGAGGAAGTAAAAATCATTATCCGCGACAATGGAAATGGAATTCCTAAAATAGAGCAAAAGAAATTATTCGCGCCATTTTTCACAACAAAGCCAACATCAAAAGGAACCGGATTAGGATTGTATATGAATATGGATATTGTAAAATCACATAAAGGTACCATAGAGGTTGAATCAGTAGAAGGAGAATTCACTGCGTTCATCATCAGATTACCAAATAACGAATCGATTAGGACTTAATAAAAGAAAAATATATGGATCAGCCAGATAAAATAACGGAAACAGAAGAACAGCTTGTACTGCTTAAAGCTGAACTCGAAGACATCAAACTGAAATTTATAGAAAGTGACAAACTTGCTTTCATCGGAAGACTTACCGCCGGTATCATGCATGAGATTAAAAATCCGCTTAATTTTATCAATAATTTCACAAAACAGAGCCAGAACCTGAATGCTGAAATTAGTGAAATTTTAGATGGATTGAGTGACAAGTTAGATGAAGATACACTGGCTGATCTTAACGATGCTCGTTCAATGCTCGCTGGGAATTTAAGCAGGATACTCGAAAATGGTGAACGGGCACAACGAATTGTATTCTCGATGCTTGCTCAAATGAGGGACAAGCAGGAAACTGTGTTTGAGCTGACAGATGTTAACAACCTGCTCGATGAATTTGCCAAACTTGCATATCAGGGAGTGCGCGGAAATGACAAGGAATTTAATCTGACTTTTAAAACTGATTACGACCTAACCTTGGTACCGATAAATCTGGGACTTCAGGAAATAAGCAGAGTGATAATAAATCTGGTAAACAATGCCTGTTATGCTCTGAATGAAAAAAAGAAAACTCATAAAGAAAGTTTCTCTCCTGAAATATTTTTGGCTACGAAAAAACTGGACGATTTTGTTGAAATAAGAATAAGAGACAATGGAAGCGGAATACCACAAACGGTTATTGACAAGCTTTTTACGCCATTTTTCTCAACCAAACCAAAGGGTCAGGGCACAGGACTTGGACTTTCGTTAAGTCATGATATTATTACTAACATTCATAAAGGAAAAATCGAAATATCATCCAAAGAAAATGAGTACACTGAATTTAAAATTCTCATTCCAACAAATCTGTCGTAATGAAGAAATTGTTCTTTGTGCCTGTTTTATTCTTTGCATGTCAATTATTTGCTCAGGTTTCTGTTACACTGCATCACTATGATTACTTTAATATATCAGCAAAAAGTATCAGGCCAACAGTGAGTATTTATGCAAAGAAGAATATAAGTCAGACGCTTAATTTCACGTCATTCACCCTGATCAACAACAAATGGGGTGAAAGCCTTGTTGGAATAGAGTATTTACCTTTAAAATGGTTGTCAATTGAAGCTGAAGTAGGATTGGAAACAAATATTGAATCGTATGGTTATAAAAAGAACCTGATCAGGACGGCCCAGATTTTAGCGATAACAACAACTAAGTTTTCATTTCTGGGCATTTACGAACAGGGAAGTTTGAATTGGTTCGATGTTCGGGCATTTTACCTGATCAGGAATCTTGGAATCGGAGCAATGGCAAGTCAATACAACGGACTTGGTCCTGTCGTTCAGGTTCATTTAGGTAAAAGTCCGTTTCATATCTGGTCATCCCTGCTATATAACTGGGACAATTCAAATTATGGATCAATGGTTGGCATTTATTATAAGATGTAAAAATAGAAACGCCACTGCATGACCTGAAAAAGTTGCAGCGGGTTTCAAAACGAAAAAAAATTAAAAACGAAAAATATGGCAAATACAGTATCAATTTTATGCGTAGATGATGAGCAGGATATGGAAATGCTTATTACACAGCAATTCAGAAAAAATATCCGCAGCAAAGAGTTCAACTTTATATTTGCTCAAAACGGAATACAGGCTCTCGAACAATTGGATAAAAATCCGGATGTTTGTTTAATACTGTCAGATATTAATATGCCTGAAATGGATGGATTAACGTTTCTTTCCAAATTAAAGGATCGTAAAAATGCTGAGATAAAAACGGTAATGGTATCAGCCTACGGTGATATGGAAAACATTAGGACAGCCATGAACCGCGGGGCTTTTGATTTTATTACCAAGCCCATCAATTTCGATGATATGGAAATCACCATTGCCAAAACAATCGAAGAAATAAATCAGTATAAAAAATTCAGGAAAGATCAGGATAATCTGATTTCTATTCAAAAAGACCTGAGCATCGCGTACGATATTCAGCAGTCGATGTTGCCAAAAAAATTCCCGGCATTTCCTGATCGCACTGATTTTGATTTACATGGAATTGTTCAACCGGCAAAAACGGTTGGCGGCGATCTCTATGATTATTTTCTGATCGATGAGGATCATTTGTTCTTTATGGTGGGTGATGTATCAGATAAAGGAATATCTGCCGCATTGTTTATGGCCATCACAAAATCATTGATTAATACCAACTTCTTAAGCGATGCTCATCCTGATATGGTGAATGAAATTTCGAAGATAAACAGAGCATTGTCAGCCAATAACACCTCGATGATGTTCGTCACCATATTTGTGTGTATCCTCGATTTGAAAACGGGTATCGTAAACTATGTTGATGGGGGACATGAACGCCCACTCATAATGCGTGGCGGGAAAAAGGTTGAAGTATATAAAAAGATAACCGGATTACCAATTTGTGTTGATGCCGATTTCCCCTACAAACAATTTCAGTTTAAGATAGAACCAGGCGATTCAATTATTTTGTATACCGATGGTTTGGAAGATGCCAAGAATCCGGCAGATGAACGACGTACCATTCAGCCAAGTATTGAAATTCTGGAATCATTGGAACCCAATCGAACTCCGGAACAAATTAACGCTGTGCTTTTAAAAGAGGTAAATAATTACATCGATACTGCTGATCAGTTTGATGATATCACTATTCTTACAGTAAATTATTACGGATAAATGAAGTTGACAAATAAAAAAGCACCGGAAAGGATTATTCGAGGTAACCACTCTCCGGTGCTTTTTCTTTAAAATTGGCTGTAATCTGCAGCAAAAATCCTTGCATTCATTTACGCCCTGGATTGGTCATCTTCTCTGTAAGAAAATTATTGTCAGTTCCCGAAAACGGTTCATATCGTCAAATAATTTTAAGCAGCTAAAAGTAATAAATAAATGTCCATCATGGATTTGTCGAAATCTTAAATTCCAACCAAAATAGTGGCAGTTAGCCGGCATAAAAAAACCGCTTCAATTGCTTGAAGCGGCTCATTCATTCTAAGTTTATCTAAAATTAATTCAGGATGCTGTTGTATTGCTCATTGATCAGGTCGGGAAGATAGCTTGCAATCATCTCCAAAACCTTGTCGCTGCCAATTGCTTCGCTACTAATACATTTCTGGCTGTTTAACTGTATCTGATTCAAAACCGCAGTATTTAAGCTTTCGCTTACTTTGCTTTCCGAACCATTCAGCAATTTCACTCCAAAACCCTGTGAACCATTGATGTATTTAACTTCAAAGTACTTGGTACGAACCAGGTATTCCTGTCCTTTTTTGGTTTCTTTCATGAAAACTTGAACAGGAGTTTTTGATTCACCATAAGCAATTTCCCAACTTTTTTGGAAATCGGAATTCGGACTAAAATTCAGATCGGGGGAGATCTTGTAATTCGAATTAAAAGATTCTTCATTTCCGGCCCAGGCATTGATAGAAATCGTCGTAAAAACTACCAACAACGCATAAACAAACAAATTTCTCTTTTTCATTTTATTTCTTTTAAATTGTTAAAATCTGATTTTCGTTTCATTGAACGATGCAAATCTAACAGGCTTTTCATTCATAAAAACATAAAATAAATCCGCTTTCGGAATGTAAAAAGCCCCCGAAAAAAAATTCAGAAGATAAAACCTTGCTTTAAATCCGAAAACAAAATCAAAACACAGGGAACTTTCTTTTTACTATAAAAACAGACTGGTTTGCTTACAAATCGAAAGTGGCATGTTTTGCAGCATTTCGGATATTTATTTTGCTCTTTTTCTGATTGTTAAGAAATTGTAAACTGTTTGACATTTACATAAAATGTGCAGATAATTGAGAAACAGTCGTATAAGCTATTTTTTACTATCAATTTTTTTTAGCTAAAATATCTGAAAGAATGATCATCCTCATATAATAGTTAGAATAATCTAACGTTTTCTGATTTTATTCCTGATGTTTTTTATACTTTCGCTAATTCTTTAATTCTGATTGATTGCAGGGAATGATTTAAACTCAATACAATGGGAGAAGGTGGCTTTCACAGGATATATATCGGCATACTTATTTTAATCGCGATTCTCACAACTTCTTATTTAGCGTACGAAGGATATGCCTATTATTTACTAGGTATAGAAGATCGATTTTTTCATCCTGATCATCAAACGCTTAAACCGAGCGGTATTTTGGGCCATGGTTTTGGTATCATTGGTTCACTCATGATGTTGGTTGGCGTTTTGATGTATATAGTCCGTAAACGTGTCAGGCGGTTCTCAAGGTTTGGTATTTTGAAGCACTGGCTCGAATTCCATATCTTTCTTTGTTCCCTGGGTCCGGTTTTGGTACTTTACCATACTGCTTTTAAATTCGGGGGGCTTGTTGCAATAAGTTTCTGGAGCATGGTTGCTGTTGTAATCAGCGGAGTGATCGGCAGATATATTTATTTGCAGATTCCCCATACGATTGAGGGCCGTGAAATGAGCCTGAATGAAATAAATCAAACCAAAGATGAACTAAACCGCCAGCTTGTCCAGGTTTATCACCTCGATAAAAGTGCCCTTCAGGAAATTTTGCAGTCGGTAAAAAAACGCCCTGACAGATCGGGTAAAAGCATGTTAAAAAGAAGTATCGCCAAGTTCCTTTTTGAAATAAAAATAATAAAAGAGGTTAAGACGATTCTTCGGCGAAATCAAATTTCAGCTAAAAACATCCGGCAGGTTACTGCATTAATTAAAAATGAAATTGCGCTTAACCGAAAAATTGACCGACTGATCACCATGCAAAATCTCTTTAAATACTGGCATGTGGCTCACTTGCCATTTGCTATACTGATGCTGATCATCATGCTTGTACATGTTGCAGTGACTGTCACTTTTGGCGCCCACTGGATCTTTTAAACGATTAATATGGAAGTATTAACTGAAAATATTGTGATCTACGGATTCATTGCGATTCTGTTCGGGTCGATCCTCTACTTTTACATCCGTAAACAAAAAAGAGATTCAGATATTGTAGAAAGCAAAATAAAAATTGCCAAGGAAGAAGGCATGTATGAACCTGTTTCACTGCATCCTGTCGTGGATGTCAATTCCTGCATTCAAACCGGCGCCTGTATCAGCGCCTGTCCTGAAAAAGACATTCTGGGTATTCTGAACGGAAAAGCAACAACCATTAATGCTTCACATTGTATCGGTCACGGCGCCTGTTTTCAGGCCTGCCCCACCCAGGCAATTACCTTGTGTATTGGTACTGAAAAACGTGGAGTCGATTTACCTCATGTCGATCAGTTGTTTGAAAGCAATGTCTCCGGAATTTACATCGCCGGTGAGATGGGTGGAATGGGATTGATAAAAAACGCGGTTGAACAAGGCAGGCAGGCGGTTGAAAATTTAGTGAAGAAATTAGACAAAAAAATACCGGCAGACTACGATTTAATTATTGTGGGCGCTGGCCCGGCAGGAATTTCAGCATCCCTTCAGGCAAAGAAACTCAACCTCTCGGCCCTCACATTGGAACAGGATTCACTCGGTGGAACTGTTTTTACTTTTCCCAGAAAGAAAATTGTGATGACTTCGCCCATGGACATTCCGCTTTACGGTAAAGTAAAACTTCGTGAAACCAGTAAATCTGAACTTCTGGATCTTTGGAATGAGGTGTTGGGTAAAAATGAGATCGTGATCAAAGAAATGGCGAAAGTGGAAAGCATTGTCTTTGAAGCCAACAGGTTTGTAGTTGAGACAACCAACAATGAGAAATTTACCTGCCGAAAAGTGCTGCTGTCAATTGGACGAAGGGGAACACCTCGCAAGCTGAATATTCCGGGTGAGATCAGTACCAAAGTTGCCTATCGTCTGTTGGAACCCGAACTGATCGACCACAAGAAAATTGTGGTTGTCGGGGGCGGAGACTCTGCCATTGAAACAGCTTTGCTTTTAACCGATCAAAATCAGGTCACGCTTTCCTATCGTGGCGATTCATTTGCGCGGATCAAACCGGGCAAC
>CAMDGL010000003.1 GCA_945897845.1 Chitinophaga pinensis
GGAGTAGTTGGACGATTAATGGTTCCATCCCACCAAATGTGCTCATCTGTTACTGCATCCTTTACGAAAAATTTATCTTTAGGTGAACGTCCGGTAAATTTACCTGTATCAACCGAAATAGCTCCGGTGTTTGTTAATATACCTTTTTCAAAACCTTCGTTAGAAGGATCAATTTCTGCCTGAAAAAGTTCCTCATAAGTTGGATTGTGAAAAATTTCAACATTGGTATCAATACCATACTTTAATAAATCTGTGTTTTTCATGATAAGTAATTAAATTTTAACAAGTTTCAACGATTCAAAATTTTCTCGGGATCAAAAATACCTTTTTTTGCCCCCTTGTCTGAATGGTAAATATTAAATTAAGATCAATTCATACCAACCCCGTTTCCGGTGCCAAATATTTCACACAACACTCTGAAAATCAATATCTAATAAATAATAGCACAAAAAAAAGAATGTTAAGAAATTATTAATTTCAAAACATTCTTTTCGTAATTAAGTTAGAAGAAAAATTTATGATCTCGGATGAAATTGATTTAAAGTTGACTTTAAATAATCCCTATCGAGATGGGTGTAAATCTCAGTAGTTAAAATTGATTCATGACCAAGCATTTCCTGCACAGCACGCAAGTCAGCCCCCCCGTTAATCAAATGGGTTGCAAATGAGTGCCTGAAAGTGTGAGGACTGATCTTCTTTTCGAAACCGGCTTTAATAGCAAGGTTTTTAATAATGGTAAAGATCATAACGCGACTTAGTTTTTTGCCCCTGCGGTTCAGGAAAAGAATGTTTTCACTTTCTTTTGAAACTTTCAGTGACTTTCTGTAAACGTCCATGTATTTATTGATTTCTTCAATCGCTTTTTCGCTTACAGGAACCAATCTTTCTTTGTTGTTTTTACCTTCAACTTTAATATATCCCTGATCGAATGACAGATTGGATATTTTAAGGTTTACCAACTCAGAAACACGCAATCCGCAACTGTATAAAGTTTCGAGCATTGCCTTGTTTCTCTGACCTTCCGGCTTGGCTAACTCAACGGTATCGATCATCAGATCGATTTCTTCGATGGTTAGAACATCAGGCAGTTTGCGGCCAATTTTAGGAGATTCCAACAAAGTTGTCGGATCGCTGGTTATTTTTCCTTCCATAAGCATGTACTTATAGAAAGATTTGATACCAGAAATTGTACGGGCTTGTGTTCTTGGTGAAACTCCCTTGTCATTGATCCATTCTACGAATTTCTTCAAATTATTCAGTTTCACTTTTTCTGGAGCCAGTTTCTTAACTTCTTCGTCAGAAAAGGTCATCAGCTTGTTTATATCATTGATATAAGCAGCGATTGAGTTTGCAGACAAACCCTTTTCCAATCGTAAGAAAGACTCAAATCCTTTTTTGCTATCTTCCCATTTCATAATTAAAAGCTTTAAATTTTTAATTCTATAACATTTATTGATAATTTTGGTTTGTAAATCCTGATGATATTAAAAATATGACCATCCACCCAGATTACATAATTTTTCAATACGAATTTACATTCGGTTAAGTTACTAATATTATTAAAATAAAAAATCAAAATATGAAAATTTTGTTAATAAATGGCCCAAATTTGAATTTATTGGGTATTCGTGAGAAAAGTATCTACGGAAATTCCACATTTGAAAGCTATTTCAAGGTTCTTCAGGAAAAATACCATGCTATAAGTCTTGAGTATTATCAGTCAAATATCGAAGGAGAACTGATTAATAAAATCCATGAAACAGGATTTAATTACGATGGCTTAGTTATCAATGCAGGCGCTTATACGCATACTTCCATTGCCATCCGTGATGCTATTTCAGGAATAAAAGCTCCGGTAGTTGAAGTTCACATATCGAACATCCTTACCAGAGAAAGCTTCAGGCACGAATCACTAATTGGTCCTGTTTGCATCGGAAGTATTATGGGATTTGGCCTTGATTCGTACAGGCTTGGAATTGAGGCAATTACTAAATATATTAAATCTTAATGACCATTACATATTCTCAAGTGGATCAATAGATCTGAATTTAATAATTTACATACTTTTGTCGCCCTCACCAAAAACATGAAAGATGAAACACACTAAAATAGTAGCCACCATCTCTGATAAACGCTGCGATCCTGAATTTATCCGGCAACTGTACGAAGCAGGAATGAATGTGGTTAGACTTAATACCGCGCATATTTCACCCGAGAGTGCGCTTGAAATGATCAAAAATGTACGAAGCGTATCGGAAGATATCGGAATTCTGGTTGACACCAAAGGGCCTGAAATCAGAACTGTCGGGATTTCGGAACCAATTAATGTCAAAGAGGGAGATATTATTAAATTAGCGGGCGGACAAGGTCAATCGGACAATCAAATGTTTTTTGTAAGCTACGAAAAAATCCAGATGGAAGTTCCTGTTGGCAACCAAATACTGATCGACGATGGCGATCTCTCGCTCGATGTGATTGAACAATCGGATGAATTTTTAACCTGCAGGGTTGGAAACAGCGGACAAATCAAAAACAAAAAGAGTATCAATACCCCGGGAGTAAGTGTTGACCTGCCGTCAATTAGTGAAAAAGATGCTGATTTCATTGAATTTTCAGCAAAAAACAACATCGACTTCATAGCTCATTCCTTTGTCAGGAATAAACAAGACGTTTTGGCTGTTCAGGAAATTTTAAACAAGTTCGACAGCAAAATAAAAATTATTGCTAAAATTGAGAACCTGGACGGTGTCAACAACATTGATGAAATTCTCCAATATGCTTACGGCATTATGGTTGCCCGCGGTGACCTCGGAATCGAAATACCCGCTGAAAAGATTCCAAGTATTCAACGAAAATTAATTAAGAAAGCGGTTCAGCAAAAAAAACCTGTAATTATTGCAACTCAGATGTTGCATTCCATGATCGACAATCCGAGGCCGACGCGGGCCGAAGTGGGAGATGTTGCTACAGCCATATACGATCGGACCGATGCGATTATGCTTTCAGGAGAGACAGCCTACGGAAGTTATCCGATTGAGGCCGTAAATGTTATGACAAAAATTGCACTTGAAGTGGAAGCAAGCAAAGACCGACGCAATGACTTGCCAGTTCCTCGCCTTGACAATGAAACTTCTGCATTTCTTGCTGAAGCCGCAGTACTGGCCTCAAAAGAATTAAAAGTAAGTGCCATTGTAACAGATACACTAACAGGAAAAATTGCCAGGTATATTGCAGCTTTCAGAGGAACATTACCGGTATTTGCAAAGTGTCATAACGGACGGGTGAAACGCGAACTGGCCCTTTCATACGGTGTTTTCCCAAGCGAAATTAAATCAAAGAAAAACAAGCATAAACTGATTGAAACTTCTTTATTGGATTTAGTTGAAAGAAAAATGATTACCGAAAAAGACACGGTGGTTTATGTTGGCGGAAACTTCGGTGTTGGCGGTGGTACTTCATTTATTGAAATTGCTTCAGTTGAACAAATGGCACATTCAAAAATGAAAAACTAATCCAATATATTACCATAAAAAAAGGGAGCCGTTTGGCTCCCTTTTTTTATCTCATATCAACAATTTCAACGTCCTTGTATTTCGATGCATCAAAAACAAAGTCCGAATCTTTGAAAACTCCGTCAGTTTTGAACTGGCTGATGGAAACTTTGTAACTATTTCCATCTTTCCCTGAAATATCCGCCCCGCGAATCAGCATCTTTTGTTTATCAATCATTAGCTTAATACTGCGAACATCGCCTGTTGCCTTTTGCGGTGTCAGGTTGATGTTGTAAACCGGAACACCTGCATCAGCAGATTCACTACCAAATTTATAATTGAACCCTCTTTCGTAAATGGTAAAAATACGGGTAGGATCCATTAAATCATCGGTTGATTCATCCAGACTTGAAATGCTGACTTCGTTAGAATTGACCATATAAGTCCAGATTGTTTTACCATCACAAGTAACCTGTAATCCCATCATTGGGATATTCAACTTATATTTCTTGCCTTTCAGAATAATTGTTCCACTGTTTTTTTCCTGAATGTTCTCGGCTTTGTTATTCATCTCGAAAGTGAATTTAGCTTCGATGGATGACAATGATTGTGTTGTCTTTGTAACTTTTTCAAGTATTTCTTTCGCTTTTGCATCTTGCTGGCTATATCCGGCTATGAAACAAATGGAAAGCACAGTAATTAAAAATAATTTTCTCATTTTGTTATATTAAATAATGCGGTTCTATTTTAAACCTTTCAATAACTGTTCCAAACTGTATTCGTCCTGAAGTAATACCTGTCTGGCCTTGCTTCCTTCACTCTGACCGACAATACCTGCAGCTTCCAACTGATCCATGATCCTGCCGGCCCGGTTGTATCCGATCGAGAATTTCCTTTGAATCATCGAAGTTGACCCCTGTTGATTGGCAACTATCAATCGTGCAGCATCGTCGAACATTTCATCGCGGTTGGTTAAGTCGGCCGCGCCATTGCCACCCTCTGTATCTCCCACATAATCAGGAAGAAGAAAAGCAGTGGTGTACCCTCTCTGATCTGCAATAAACTCACAAATACGTTCAACTTCAGGAGTATCCACAAATGCACACTGAACACGGGTCATTGCACTTCCGCTCGAAACAAGCATGTCACCCTTACCAATCAATTGATTCGCGCCGGGAGTGTCGAGAATCGTTCTTGAGTCGATCATCGAAGCTACTTTAAAGGCAATACGGGTCGGGAAGTTTGCTTTGATTACACCGGTAATAATATTAATAGACGGACGCTGGGTGGCAATGACCATGTGAATACCCACTGCACGCGCCAACTGGGCAATACGTGCGATCGGCAATTCAACTTCTTTACCGGCGGTCATGATCAGATCGGCAAACTCGTCAATGATGACTACTATATATGGTAAGAACCTGTGACCTTTCTCCGGATTCAGTCGCCGGCCAATGAATTTGGTATTGTATTCAATGATATTGCGCACATGCGCTTTTTTCAGCAAATCGTAGCGCGAGTCCATTTCGATATTTACTGAATTCAGCGTATTTTTAACTTTCTGAATATCAGTAATAATTGCATCTTCCTCATCGGGCATTTTAGCTAAAAAGTGCTTTTCGAGCGACGAATAAAGATTGAGCTCTACCTTTTTTGGATCGATCAGAACAAATTTTAACTGCGAAGGATGTTTCTTATATAATAAGGAGGTAATAATTGCATTCAATCCAACCGATTTACCCTGACCGGTAGCGCCTGCCACCAATATATGGGGCATTTTGGTCAAATCGACCATGAATGTTTCGTTCGATATGGTTTTTCCCAAAGCAATCGGAAGTTCGAAATTCGATTCCTGAAATTTCTTGGATCCGATGATCGAACGCATCGAAACGATTTCAGGCTTTTGGTTCGGCACTTCAATACCGATGGTTCCCCTTCCCGGAATGGGAGCAATAATACGAATGCCCAATGCGGACAAGCTCAGTGCGATATCGTCTTCCAGGTTTTTAATTTTTGCAATCCTGATGCCAGGCGCAGGTACAATCTCGTATAAAGTAATTGTCGGTCCAATGGTAGCCCTGATTTTGGTAATCTCAATTTTGTAATGACGAAGCGTTTCTACGATCTTGTTCTTATTTGAAATCAGTTCCTCGTTGCTTACTTCTGCGTTGCCCGATGCGTGATCGTCAAGTAAATCAGGAGTTGGATATTTATAAGTTGACAAATCCAAAGTCGGGTCATAATCTTCCATAACCGGAAGCCCATGATCATCAACTTCAGCCTCAACAATTTTAGTAACCTGCAGTTCCGGATCTTTGATTTTTGATTTCTCAGGTCTGGGGGTGTTACTGAATATCATGTCCTCAATACTCATTTCAACGTCCTTTTGCGACAAGGTATTTTCAATCTCAAAATCATCATCGTCAACATCAACTTCAGTATCATCTTCATCGGGCGAATCAGGATTGAAAATTGCTTCAATTTTGTTGTCTTCATTGATCACTTTCGAAATCGATACAACTTCTGTTTCCATCAACGGGGTCTTCTCCAGCGCCAATTCCGGAGATTTTTCTTCTGATAATTGATCAGCAATTACTGGTTCTTTTTCTTTCCTTGTGAAGACGCGGGTCAGCCATGGAATAAACTGCTGGAAGGTTACAATCAGCAATATAAACAATACAAAAATCAGGATTAAAGTCGCTCCAAGGGTTCCCAAAATTGACGAAAGTAATTTGGACAATATAAAGCCGTACATTCCTCCGAAATTCAAAAATTGACTATCTATAGAATTGGTCAACAGACCAAGAGCGATGGAGGCCCAAAGCATCCAAACAATTGAAAAAACAAGTGTTTTGAAAAATTTGATCTTTCGATAGCCAAACAAATTGAGAGCAGCTACAAAAAATATCAGCACAAAAAAGAAGGATGGAAATCCGAAACCATGATTAATAAACCATTCGCTCAAAAAAGCACCACCTTTTCCGGCTATGTTCTGAACTTTCTCTGAAGGATCAGTAAATAAATTCCATCCAAGTGACAGTTTACTTTGGTCAACTCCTCCTGAAATAACATAAGAAACAAAGGCTACAGCCATGTATCCGCTGATGATCATCAGAAAAAGCCCTAATGTATATCTGAATTGGTTGCTCTTGAAAAAAAGTACAATTCCCCCTGTTTTTTTAGGCGCGGGAGCCTTTGCCGGTTTCTTGATTTGCTTTGCCATTCGGGTTATAAAATTCGTGCGCAAAGTTAACGATTTTTGCCTATCATATATTTTATCTGCACATCCAATCCACACTTTTATTTATTCCTGAAATATTTTATCATCTGTTTAACAGCATCCTTTTCCGGCGCTACAACAATCGTTAATCATGATTATAATTGGTTCCTTTTTGTACGTTTGTCAGCAACAGATTATGGCCAAAATGACTGTAAAACCTACTATTACAAAGACTTAACAATTTACTAAATGAAGAAAATTGCAGTTGTGGCGCTTGGCGGAAATGCCTTACTGAGAGAAAATGAAACCGGCACCATCGAACAACAGGAATCAAATACGACGGAAACGCTTGAAAATCTGATTTTTCTGCTGAAGGAAGGTTTCGAATTGGTGATAACCCACGGAAACGGGCCGCAAGTTGGCAATATCCTGATGCGGAATGAGGCAGGAAATCAGTTGTACAACATCGCTCCAATGCCACTGGACGTTTGTGTGGCTGATTCTCAAGGAGGAATTGGGTACATGATTGAACGAATGATTCGAAATGTGTTGAAGAAACATGGCATTCAGAAAAATGTCATCACTTTGGTTACCATGGCAACAGTCGATCCCAACGATCCGGCATTCGCGAATCCGACCAAGGGAATCGGGAAAATATATTCGGAACCGGAAGCAAAAAAACTTCAGGAAGAAAAGGGCTGGATTTTCAAACCTTCAGCAAAAGCCAATGGTGGATGGCGGCGAATGGTATCTTCCCCACAGCCAATTGACATCATCAATCAGGAAATCATCGAAAATCTGGTCAGGGCCGGGAACATTGTGATTGCAGTTGGCGGCGGCGGCATTCCGGTTTATTACGATGAAAACAATGATCTTCGCACGCTGGATGCAGTGATCGACAAAGACCTGGCTTCGGCATTGCTGGCTGCTAAGATTAAGGCAAACGAGTTTTATATCCTGACCGATGTGTCATTCATTTATAAAGATTTTGGCCTGCCAACTCAGGAAAAACTCGAATTCCTGAATTATGCCGATACCGTTAAATATTTAGAAGCAGGAACTTTCTCCGAAGGAACAATGTCGCCAAAGATAAAAGCGTGCTTGTACTTTATTAAAAACGGCGGCGAAAAAAGTGTGATTACAGAAGCAAAAAAGCTGGAAGACAAATCGTACGGATCGAAGATTACGATGGAATATTAGTAGAGTGATCAGTGGTCAGTCGCAGTTGGCAGAAAAAAAAGGGAAATTAAATGACGGAAATTAATCATTAACGAATTGCCAAAAGCCCATCCTGTGGAGGGGTTGGGGAGGCTTTAATAAAATACATCGCTATGAAAATCAACCTTAAAAACAGAAATTTCTTAAAATTGCTCGACTTTAATGCAGAAGAGATTTATTTCCTGCTGAATCTTGCAACAAAATTAAAAAAAGCGAAGGCTTCCGGTCTGGAAGAGCAAATGCTGAGTGGAAAAAACGTGGCACTGATCTTCGAAAAAACCTCGACACGAACACGTTGTGCATTCGAAGTAGCCGCTTTCGATCAGGGTGCACATGCCACTTATCTGGGACCAACAGGATCACAAATCGGTCACAAGGAATCGATCAAAGATACAGCAAGGGTTTTGGGCCGGATGTACGATGGCATCGAATACCGCGGATATGGCCAAAGTATCGTGGAAGAACTGGGCAAATATGCAGGAGTTCCGGTTTGGAATGGGTTGACCGACGAATTTCACCCGACACA
Source organism: Chitinophaga pinensis (assembly GCA_945897845.1). Taxonomy (GTDB): domain Bacteria; phylum Bacteroidota; class Bacteroidia; order Bacteroidales; family Prolixibacteraceae; genus Aquipluma. The sequence continues at coordinate 8,456 of CAMDGL010000003.1, forward strand.
GATCCTGGCCGATTTTCTGACAATGAAGGAACACTCGTCAAAACCGCTCTCGGAGATCAAATTTTGCTATTTGGGCGATGCACGCAACAACATGGGCAATTCGCTGATGGTGGGAGCCGCAAAACTCGGAATGGACTTTAGGGCGGCAGCGCCGGTGAGTTGCCAGCCATCCGCACAGTTACAGGAAACCTGCCGCGAAATTGCTTCCGAAACCGGCGCCCGGTTGCTCATTACCGATGATTTGGCTTTGGCTGTAAAGGATTGTGACTTTTTGTACACCGACATCTGGGTTTCAATGGGCGAACCCGAATCAGTATGGGCCGAAAGGATTAAACTGCTCCTACCCTACCAGGTGAATAAAAAAGCCATGGAACTTACCGGAAATCCGAACGTGAAATTTCTGCATTGTTTGCCGGCATTTCACAACAGAGAAACCAAAGTGGGAGAAGAAATGTACCAAAAATTCGGTCTCGACGGACTGGAAGTTTCAGAAGAAGTTTTTGAAAGCGAGGCTTCGATTGTTTTCGACCAGGCAGAAAACCGCATGCACACGATAAAGGCGGTGATGGTGGCGACAATTGGGTAGAAGTTAAAACAATTGCTATGAGAATTTTATCATTTTTATTTGGTCTCGCAATTTTATTTTCCTGTAGCCATAAAAGCGAGAATATTGATAATTCTGTGATCATTGGTGATAGCCATAGAAATTATACAATTATCAAACCCGACCCGGCAATTGTGGTTACAATATCCCATGAAGATTCACTTGACTTAAATTCAGATGGAATTTCCGAACTCAGATTCGCAATATCTCCTATTCATACGGTAACAGAAATTGGATCGGAAACTAAAATTTATACAAAAAACAAATTACAGATTCTTCTTTCCGGAATAAATTCCCCAGATGCATTGAATATTAATGCGGTTTTAAATAACAACTCTGCCTGGTCTGATGCTTATTCTGATCACCTCTCATTTCTTATTCAAAGTTATGCCTGTTATTCCTATGATCATTGTCTGAGTTGGGGTAATTTTCTAAATACTTCAGGAAAGTATTTAGGGTATAAATTAGGAGAGAAATTTGGCTGGATATTGGTTGATAGTTCAGCTTCTGAACTAAAGATTAAAGAATATACAATTTTGAGATAAATACCTGAAAAATAACAGGCTGAAAACCGGATGCACGCGATAAAAGCGGAGATGATGGCAACAATTAGGTAATCGAGTGTACGACAAAATTCCCAAATAGATAATTTCAGTTTTTTCAGTTATTAATTTTTCTTGAAATCCTGAAGGGATTTAATGTCAATAGCCCCGGATTCCATCCGGGGTAAAATAGCGATAATGAACAACAACCCTGCAAAGGGTTGAATTTCTGAAATGAACATATTCAACCCTTCGCAGGGTTGGATATAGTCTTTCGCAATTGTCCATTCAAATAAAATAATGCTTAGATATTGTGAAATGGCATCTCATGCTTCTGAAATGAAACTTCATGATCGTGAAATGACATTTCATTGTTATGAAATGAAGCTTAAAAATCGTAAAATGGCATCTGAAGATTCTGAAATGAAGCTTGAGAATCGTGAAATGAAACATAGAGATTCTGAAATGAAACATAGAGATTCTGAAATGGAACATAGAAGTCGTAAAATGACATTTTATCATCAAAAAAGATGAATTTTTACTAAATTGAAGGATAATCAAGTTTAAATGATGGAAATCCGGAAGAAGTGGCAATGTTTTTTATTATTTCATTTCCATTTATTGATGGAAAACAGAGTTATAACAAATCCGAATGATTGTTTAGCGACAAAGCATTAAACTCCAATGAAATGGAATGAAAATCACAAACCTAAAAAAAATAATTATCTGATGATTTTTTATGTGAATTATTGAACAATTATTTGTATATTTATTGTGATATAGGTTAATGTTAAACTCATAAACTCAATTTTTATGCAAAAGATTCAAGAGAGTAGAATTAAAATGGGCAGATCAGTTTCAGGAATTCTTACCGCTTTTGTGGACATCATAATGAGAACTCCGGGATTGAATGCTGCGCATGAATTGTTAAATTATTTGATCGGTGAAACGGAGCGGCACAATCGGGGGCAGCTCAATAAAGGAACCGAAATTACGACTCAAAAGAAAGATGTACGCTCACTTCTCGAAACCTTAATAATTCAGATTTGTGCTGCTATGGCGGCATTTGCAACTGCCTCTGCCGACAAGGTACTTAAACCGCTCAAAGAAAAATATCAGCTCAGTGATTCGGATATTACAAAGTTGGCGGTCAGTTTAATTGCGTCGAAATTGACAGAATAATACATGTTGTTGCTAAAAAATAAACAATTATGAAAACTCTTAAAATTGAATCTGAGAATAGATTAGCATCTAGATCCTCTTCTCTCCATAAATCATTAAAAAGACATGCGTCCTTCTTTTTTAAATATTTAACCGTAAAAAAAACCATAAATCTTATTTTGTGTTTTTTTGAATTTAAGTTAAAAATTGTAAGATGCAAGAGCTTTCCTGTATATATTCGTTTTGAGGTATGTTCGGTATGTAACTTAAGGTGTTCTGGATGTCCCCTTGGTGGTGCGGAAAATATGAGTGTCGAAAAACATAAAGAAAAAGTGACTTCGTTGATTGAATTTAAAAAATCGATTAATGATTTTATTCCATATCTTCTGAAAATTAATCTTTATGATGAAGGAGAACCTTTCTTAAATAAAGAGATAACTGATATTGTCAAATATTTGAATCAAAACAAAGTAGCGACGTGCATTAGTTCTAACTTTTCTCTAAAATTTAGTGATATAGATTTAAACGATATTATTAACTCCGGGTTAGACCATTTAGTTATTTCAGTTGATGGCATTGATCAAGAATCGTATTCCAAATACCGAATAGGAGGAAATTTTAGTTTGGTTATAAGCAATATTAGAAGACTAACATCTTTAATTAAAGAAAAAAACTCAACTCTAAAAGTTGAGTTCCAGTATTTGGAATTTGTGGATAGCACAATTGATAGAGATGAAGTTAAGAAATTGGCTGAATCTCTTGATGTGTGGAGATTTACGGTGAAAACAAATTGTACTCGAAATGGTTGGAAAGATACATTTTTTAAAGGAACTTCTGACCAAAGGAAGAACTTGGGGTGCTACTATATCTGGTTTTCTGGTTCTATATTATCAAACGGAACTTATTTTGCCTGTGATTTTGGTGAAGATATTGGAATGGAAAAAATTGGACATGCAATGAATTTTTTAAAAAATAAATTAAGAAACCATAGCAATATTGTTAATCTACGAAAGTCTTTTACCCAAGATGGTAAACTCACAGAGATATGCTTAAAATGCCCACAATTCGCAAAAAAGGAAAAACGGAACGCCAGCATTTTGAATAAGTAATGGCAGGGAAAGTGCAAAATATCAAGGTTTATAGCCCGCTCAAACAGCATCATGATTTGACTGGAAAGTACTACGCAATCTGCCACTACTCATACAATTTCCCGTTTGCGGTCAGTTTAATCGCTACTTGAAATGTTTTTGGCTACTTGAGACAGTTTCGTATTTCGGCAAATCTAAGCCGTTTGACAAAGTTTTATAATTATCTGTTTTAGTGCTATTTGATAGAGTTACGTAGTTTGACAGAGCCGAACCGTTTGACAGGTTTTTTTAAGTTTAAGTCGTTTGATAGAATTTATTGGTTTGACAGTTTCGAGCCGTTTGACAGGTTTTTTAAATTTTGGGTTCTATTGGTTCGGTTTCGACAAGTTCCCTTTTCATTGACAGGAAAGCTTGTATAAAACGTTCATTCACAGCTTGACACAGTTTGTATTTAGAAACGCATTCTTGACCAAAGTTTTTTAAACTTCGTGGACACGTCAGCGGAGAATCAGGTGGATAAAATTCTGCAATTTGACACATAATTCGTTGACAAACAGCGATTTCATTTGACAGAGATAAAAAAAGATATTTCAAGTGAGCGAAAACTGAACCGCCAACAGCAAAATACCCGCAAGTCGGGCAGCCAGCTTCGTGGACAGGAGATTGGTATTTGAAAAGCAATACTTCGTAGGAAGTTCATCGGTTAAATCCCGTCCTGCGTGTATTTGCGGAACGAAGCGCGACATGCAATTGTACGCATTTGCCTATACCCTTTTTGACGATGCAACTCCTTATGCCGCACAACTCGAACCTTTTGTGACTGCCGATGATGTTGCTCAGTTGAAAGACCTGGCCGACAATTTCAACACCTTATTACCACAGAAACGGACACAACAAAACAAGAGCACCGTTTCGACCAAGAACCTCGAAGATGCTATTGCACAGATGGATTTGTTACTGAACGGTACGATTGATATTTTGGTAAAACCATGGGAAACCAAAGAAGCCGAATTTTTCAATGCATACAAAAATGCACGCACGATTGTTGATTCAGCTTCACGCAAAACCAAAGAAGCCGATAAATCGACCGCCTCACAGCAATAACCATCACCAACAGATATCATAGTATTAAAAAACCTTGTCGTAAACTGGCAAGGTTTTTTTTATGCGATTGCATTATACCGAACATGAAGTTTCAAAAAAAATGGGATCACATACCCCCGGGTCCTCGGGGTGGAGAACGCAAAGCAAGTCCACAATAAATTTTTATTACAATGAAAAACAAGCTAATTTGTTAAAGAATAGAACCCGACACATTGGGAAGTGGCAACAGAAGCTGCAAACTTTTGTGCATATCCGGAAGAGTGAGAGCTTTGTTTCTTATCTTTGTTTAAAATATATAAATTACAAATATCAAAATAAAAGATCATGTACACGACATATCATTTAACATCAGCGCAGGAAGTAAATACCGACCTACTGGATGCCATTAAAGCGGCTTTTAAATCAAAGCCTATAACGATTATTGTGGAAGAGAGCGACAACGATTTTGACCTGACAAGCGATATGAAAGCGGTTTTGGATGAACGTTTGCAGGAAGATGAGAGTACTTATCTGATCGCCGAAGATTCCATCAACCAACTCAATAAAAAATATTGTTTATAAAATCATCGTTTCGCCACGTGCCCAAAAGGAAATTGAAAACGCTATTGATTATTACGCTTTATACAGCTCCGATGCTCCTTTAAATTTTATTACAGCGCTCAAAGATGTTTATAACTCTTTGAAAACAAACCCTTTTTTCAGGGTACGGTATAAAAACGTCCGTGCTTTAAAAATCAAACACTTTCCGCATTCTTTGTATTTTATCATCAACGAAAATCAAAATACCATCCGGGTTCTTTCCTGCTTCCACAACAAACGAAACCCAAATAAAAGACCAGGATATTAACACAAAAAAACCTGACAACGCCGAATAAGAATAGCGTCCATTAGGTTAGTAGTTTTATCATAACTGTAAAACTACTAAAAAGCACGAGAGCTGAGGTATAATGTTAATTCTTTTATTGATCCGATATAATTGTTCCCTTATAGATATGGATTTCAAAATGAGACAGAACGTATAAGTCCACAAGAAATATTAAATTTGAACAAAAAAGAACATGCAACAGATACTTGAAAAAAAGAGAGAAGATTTAAAAGCCATCTGTCGGACCCTGAAAGTTAAAAGGCTGTATGCTTTCGGGTCAGTTGTTTCTGAAAAGTTTCGGGAAGACAGTGATATTGACTTTTTGTTTTCGTTTGCCGATAATCTGACAGTGGAGGAATATACGAACAACTATTTCTCACTTCATTACCGGTTACGTGAAATTTTCCATCGTGAAATTGACCTGGTTACAGAACGAACTTTGTCAAATCCGTATTTCATTGATAGTATTAACGAAACAAAAGAATTGATTTATGAAGCGTGAAGTTAAAAAGTTTCTTTATGACATTAAGACTTCTATTGAATCAATCAATTCCTACCTTGGAGAAAGTAGAAATTTCTTTGAATATCAGAATAATAAATTGCTTCGAAGAGGAATCGAAAGAGAAATTGAGATCATCGGAGAAGCTATGAGCAGAATACTAAAGCTTGCTCCTGATTTACAAATTGAAAATGCCAGACAAATTGTTGATACGAGAAATTGGGTCATTCATGGTTACGACAAAGTGGATGATGTTGTTATCTGGGGTATCATATCAAATCATTTACCGAAATTAAAAATAGAGATTGACAAATATTTAGACCAGAAATAGAGCCAACTATCAATTAATCAGAATCAATTTCCAGTCCTATACCCTATTAAACTGGCAAGGTAAGTTTTTAAAATGAACAAATAATTGAAATAAACCTAAACTCAAATTCATGAACTCAAAAAAAGTAATTGCAGGAATTATTCTTTTCCTCTTTTTATCCGGAAGTATTATGGCACAATCCGGTTATAAGCCAACTGAGAAAAATATCCAAAACCGCGAATGGTTTCAGGATGCAAAATTCGGACTGTTTATTCACTGGGGCTTGTATTGCCAAATGGCTGGCGGCGGCGATCAGGGCATTGCAGAATGGATCATGAACCAGAAAAAAATCCCCATTCCACAGTACGAAAAACTCACCAACTTCTTTAATCCTGTCGCTTTTAATCCTGCAGAATGGGTTGCGATGGTAAAAAAAGCGGGGATGAAATACATCACCATTACCAGCAAGCACCACGAAGGATTTGCCATGTACGACTCGAAAGTAAGCGATTACAATGTGGTTGATAAAACTCCTTATGGCAAAGACATTATTAAGATGCTGAAAGACGAATGTGACAAACAGGGAATCAAACTTTTCTTCTACTATTCGCAGTTAGACTGGCACCATCCCGATTATTTTCCGCGCGGAAATACCGGTCAGGGTTTTACAGGGAGACCGGAAAAGGGAGACTGGAACAAATACATTGATTACATGAATGCCCAACTTAGTGAACTTCTGACCAATTACGGCGAAGTTGGCGGAATCTGGTTCGACGGAATGTGGGACAAACCGGATGCACCGTGGCGTTTGGACGAAACCTACGCTTTGATTCACAAACATCAGCCGGGAGCATTGGTTGGAAGCAATCACCACAAATTCCCGATAGCCGGTGAAGATTTCCAGATGTACGAACGTGACCTTCCGGGTGAGAACTCAATGGGTTTCAACCACACCGGAGCAATGTCGGATTTACCGCTCGAAATGTGCGAAACAATGAATGGTTCATGGGGTTTCAATCTGGCCGATAACAACTACAAATCAACCACCCAATTGCTTCAGACATTGATAAAATCAGCCGGTTACGGAGCAAACTTTTTACTGAATACAGGCCCCATGCCAAACGGAAAAATTCAACCTGAAAATATTGACACGCTGATGGTTATGGGCAAATGGCTCGATAAATACGGCGAAACCATTTATGCAACGCGCAAAGGCCCGATCAATCCAACAACATGGGGCGCTTCGACTCAAAAAGATGGAAAAGTTTGGGTGCATGTTCTTAAATGCAACGAAGAAAATCTGTTTATCGGCAAACTTCCGAAGAAATTAAAGTCGGCTATTTTCTTCGATGATCAGTCGGCTGTGAAATTCAAAGAAACAGAGTTTGGGGTCATCCTGAACATTCCCGATTCAAAGAAAAAACCGGTTGATACCATCATTCAACTCGAAATGTAATCATTATCAATTTCTTATAAACTAAAAAAGCCATCCGTTCCCGGATGGCTTTTTTAGTTTATTCTGAATAAATTTACAGGTGAAATTTGATTGTTTAAACAAACGACAACTCATGCATATATCTACATACTTTATTAAATATTTTTTGATATATTCGAAAACTTAAAAAGAACAAAATAGTAGTGGCATTGTTAAGATTGTTGTATAAAGGTTACCTTGAAATTGTTATCACAAAAAACCAAAAATATGTTTGATCTGGATTTAATTACAAAAAGTTATCAGGAATTAAGTGCCAAAATTGAAAAAGCTAAAAAACACTTAAACAGGCCGTTAACCCTTTCAGAGAAAATTCTCTATTCCCATCTGTACGAAGATCAGCCGTTGCAGGATTTTAAACGCGGAATCGACTATGTTGATTTTGCACCTGACCGTGTAGCAATGCAGGATGCCACTGCCCAAATGGCCCTGCTGCAATTCATGAATTCAGGCAAAACAAAAACTGCAGTTCCTTCAACAGTGCATTGCGATCACCTGATCCAGGCCAGCAAAAACGGCCTTGCAGATTTGAACGATGCAATCAAAATCAACAAGGAAGTGTATGATTTTCTTGAATCGGTTTCAACCAAATACGGAATAGGATTCTGGAAACCGGGTGCAGGGATTATTCATCAGGTAGTTCTCGAAAACTATGCGTTTCCGGGAGGAATGATGATTGGTACCGACTCGCATACCGTGAACGCAGGCGGTTTGGGAATGGTTGCAATTGGAGTAGGCGGCGCTGATGCCGTTGATGTGATGGCAGGAATGGCCTGGGAACTTAAATTTCCGAAGTTAATCGGAGTAAAACTCACCGGTAAACTGAGTGGCTGGACTGCACCAAAAGATATTATCCTGAAAGTTGCCGGAATCCTCACTGTAAAAGGCGGAACAGGTGCAATTATCGAATATTTCGGCGAAGGTGCACAATCTATTTCATGCACAGGAAAAGGAACCATCTGTAATATGGGCGCTGAAGTTGGCGCAACCACTTCTACATTTGGATACGACGAATCGATGGAACGTTACCTGCGTGCTACAGGCCGTGCAGAAGTTGCCGAACTGGCAAATCAGGTCAAAGAACATCTGACTGCCGATCCTGAAGTATATGCAAATCCTGAAAAGTACTTTGATCAACTGATCGAAATTAATCTGGATGAGTTGGAACCTTATATCAATGGTCCGTTTACGCCCGATCGTGCAACGCCCATTTCAAAAATGGCAGAAGTTGCCAAAGAAAACGGCTGGCCAACCAAAATTGAAGTCGGTTTGATCGGTTCCTGCACCAACTCGTCGTATGAAGACATTTCGCGGGCTGCATCGCTTGCTCAGCAGGCAGTCGATAAAAATCTGAAATCGAAAGCAGAATTCACCATTACTCCCGGTTCCGAATTGGTACGTTTTACCATCGAACGCGATGGTTTTATTGGTATTTTCAATCAAATAGGCGCAAGCGTTTTTGCCAATGCCTGCGGACCGTGTATCGGCCAATGGTCGCGCCCCGGTGCCGAAAAAGGCGAAAAGAACACGATCATTCACTCGTTTAATCGTAATTTTTCGAAGCGTGCCGATGGGAATCCAAATACGCATGCTTTTGTGGCTTCTCCTGAAATTGTAACGGCAATGGCCATTGCAGGAGATCTGACATTCAATCCGCTGACCGATTACCTGATCAATGAAAAAGGCGAAAAGGTAAAACTTGACATTCCTTCTGGACAAGAACTTCCGGAGAAAGGTTTTGATGTTGAAGACGCAGGCTATCAGGCTCCGGCCGAAAACAGCTCTGCCGTAGTTGTAAAAGTTGATCCTGAATCTTCCAGATTGCAGTTACTTTACCCTTTTGCCCCCTGGAACGGTGAGAACCTGTTGGGTGCAAAACTACTGATCAAGGCCAAAGGAAAATGTACTACCGACCACATTTCGATGGCTGGGCCATGGCTGCGTTTCCGCGGTCACCTCGACAACATTTCGAACAACATGTTGATTGGTGCAGTCAATTCGTTTAACGATGCAACCAATAAAGTGAAGAATCAGATGACCGGCGAATATGGCGAAGTACCTGCTGTTCAAAGGTATTACAAAGCTTCAGGAGTTGCTACAGTGGTGGTGGGCGACCATAACTACGGCGAAGGTTCATCGCGCGAACATGCTGCCATGGAACCACGGCATCTGGGTGTAAAAGCGGTGATTGTGAAATCGTTTGCCCGTATTCACGAAACCAACCTGAAAAAACAGGGAATGCTCGGATTGACTTTCGCAAACGAAGCCGATTACGAGTTAATTCAGGAAGACGATACCTTTAACTTTATTGATCTGAAAGAATTTGCACCAGGCAGGCAATTAACGTTGGAAGTAGTTCATGCTGATAATTCAAAAGACATTATCATGCTGAACCATACCTACAATCAGCAACAAATCGACTGGTTTATAGCCGGTTCGGCATTGGATTTAATTCGCAAACAAAACCTTTAATTTTACCCATAAATGATTAAAAAAATCAAAGTAGCAAACCCGGTTGTAGAGTTGGATGGAGATGAAATGACCCGGGTAATCTGGACGTTTATCAAAGAAAAACTGATTTTCCCTTACCTTGATGTTGACATTAAATACTTCGACCTGGGCATGGAAAACCGCGATCTGACCAACGACCAGGTAACTGTTGATGCAGCAAATGCAATCAAAAAATACGGAGTTGGAATTAAATGTGCAACCATCACTCCCGATGAAGCACGCGTAGAAGAATTCGGCCTGAAAAAAATGTGGAAATCACCCAATGGAACCATCCGTAATATTCTGGACGGTACCGTTTTCCGCGAACCGATCATCATCAGCAACATCCCAAGACTTGTTCCAGGCTGGAAACAGCCGATCTGCATTGGCCGTCACGCATTTGGCGACCAGTATAAAGCGACCGATTTTGTTACCAAAGGGAAAGGGAAACTGACCATTACTTTCACTCCTGAAGATGGCACAAAGGAAACTTCATTTGAAGTTTATGATTTCGCCGGAGATGGCGTGGCAATGGCAATGTACAATACCGACGAATCGATCACCGGTTTTGCCCGGGCCTGCATGAATCAGGCTTTGATGAAAAAATGGCCGCTATACCTTTCAACCAAAAATACCATTCTGAAGAAATACGACGGACGTTTTAAAGATATTTTTCAGGATGTATTTGATGCCGAATTTAAAGCAGCTTTTGCTGAAGCAGGAATTACTTACGAACACCGCCTGATTGACGACATGGTTGCGGCCTGCATGAAATGGGAAGGTGGATTTGTTTGGGCATGCAAAAACTACGACGGCGATGTTCAATCGGACACTGTTGCCCAGGGATTTGGTTCACTTGGGCTGATGACTTCAACATTGGTTACACCTGACGGAAAAACAATGGAAGCCGAAGCTGCACATGGAACAGTTACACGCCATTTCCGCCAACACCAGCAGGGAAAACCAACTTCTACAAATCCAATTGCATCAATTTATGCATGGACACGCGGACTGGAATTCCGGGGTAAACTGGATGAAAACCAGGAATTGATCAATTTTGCTGAAGCAATAGAAAAAACATGTGTCGAAACGGTGGAAAGCGGAAAAATGACCAAAGATTTGGCCATGCTGATTTACGGGAATGACATAAGAACAGATCAATACCTGACAACCGAAGGATTTCTGGATGCTATTGACGCGAATTTACAGACGAAGTTAAAGTAGGAAAGCCCCATCCCCAACCCTTCCCCATTAGGGAAGGGAGTTTGAGCGACCAAAACTCTGATTATTCTTCCAATGAATAAAGTTTAGGAAATACGACATTGAAACCTGAACTCCGAAGGAGTTTAATATTAATAGCCCCGGGTGCAGCAAAGCGGAACCCGGGGTAGAATTGACAAATTGAAACAAGGCGCATCGACAAATCAAATTTGAAATAAAAACCTTGTATGCGCCGCATCAATAACAGTTGAAAAAAACAATATAAGATTTCAGCATGAGCCAAAATATTCAATTCATAAACGGTCAGTTAATCGTTCCCGACCAGCCGGTGATTCCTTTTATTGAGGGCGACGGAATTGGGAAAGAGATTACAGAAGCAAGTCAGCGGGTGATTGATGCCGCTGTAGCTGCGGCTTACGGTGACGAGAAAAAACTGATCTGGAAAGAGGTTCTGGCAGGTCACAAAGCTTTTGAAATTACCGGCAGTTACATGCCTGACGAAACACTGGAAGCATTTCAGCAATACCTTGTTGGAATTAAAGGCCCGCTCGAAACTCCGGTTGGCGAAGGAATCCGTTCGTTAAATGTTGCATTGCGTCAAACGCTCGATTTGTATGCCTGCATGCGTCCGATCCGCTGGTTCAAAGGTGTACCCTCTCCTATCCGTTATCCTGAACTGGTTGACATGCATATCTTCAGGGAAAATACCGAGGATATTTATGCCGGAATTGAATTTATGACTGGCACTGAAAAAGGCATCAAATTCCGCGACTTCCTGATCAATGAAATGGGTGTTGACAAAATCAGGTTCCCTGAAACCAGTTCCTACGGTGTTAAACCTGTTTCGAAAGAAGGCTCTGAGCGATTGATCAAAGCAGCCATTGAGTATGCGATCATGAGAAGTTTGCCGTCGGTTACCATTGTTCACAAGGGCAATATCATGAAATTTACCGAAGGCGCTTTTAAAAACTGGGGCTACGATCTGGCCGAAACCGAGTTTGCAGAACAAACTTTTACCTGGAGAAAATATCAGGAAATAGAAAAAAAAGAAGGTAAACCAGCGGCAAAAGCAGCGCTCGAAGCAGCTAAAAATTCAGGAAAAGTGATTATCAAAGATGTAATAACAGATGCATTCCTTCAGGAAAGTTTGCTGCATCCGTATGATCATTCGGTAATTGCCACCTTAAACCTGAACGGCGATTACATTTCGGATCAGTTGGCAGCCATGGTTGGAGGTATCGGCATTTCGCCAGGGGCAAACATCAATTACAACAGCGGCTATGCTATTTTTGAAGCCACCCACGGAACAGCCCCCAGCATTGCCGGAACCGGAAAAGCAAATCCGGGATCGCTCATTCTTTCAGGAGCAATGTTACTCGAGTATTTGGGTTGGTTCAAAGCTGCCGAACATGTTTATGATGCCATGGAACATACTTTTGCCAAAAGAAAAGTTACTTCTGATTTGTTTACAATGATGGAAGGTGCAACATTACTTTCAACTTCTGAGTTTGCGGACGAGATAATCCGAAATATTCATTAATTTAGAAAACTTATTCTGAATAAAACTAAAAACCAAATAGATGGAATATATTAAAAACAGATTCTACGAAAAGGCTACCAAAGATTTAGCCGAGTTTCAACGTATTCGCAAAGAGCACGGCGATGTTGTATTGGGTCAGGTAACAATTGATCAGGTGCTTTCAGGTATGAAAGGTATACCTGCACTGCTTACCGAAACATCAAAATTAGATGCCAACGAAGGTATCAGGTTCAGAGGTTATTCGCTTCCTGAATTGCGTGAGAAACTTCCCAAAATGGATCCCGAAGGTGAACCACTTCCGGAAGGTTTATTTTACCTGATGATGGTCGGCGAAATTCCGGACAAGGAAGATGTGATAAACATTTCGAAAGACTGGGCAACCCGCGCTCATGTACCGCAACACGTTTTCGACGTAATTGATGCTTTGCCGAAAAATAGCCGTCCGATGACTCAGTTCGCAACTGCAGTGCTTTCAATGGCTTACGATTCGGTATTTCAGAAAGCATACAGGGCAGGAATAAACAAAAAGTTCTACTGGGACTTTATGTACGAAGATGTAATGACATTGATTGCACGTCTTCCACGCATCGCTGCCTACATCTACAGAAGGATTTACCACAATGGTAATCACATCGAACCCAATCCGAATCTTGACTGGGCAGGAAATTTAGCCCACATGATGGGACACGATTCGCTTGAAGTGAAACGGCTTCTCCGCCTTTACATGGTGATACATGCCGACCATGAAGGTGGAAACGTTTCGGCCCATGCGACCCATTTGGTTGGTTCAGCTCTGAGCAATGCAGCATATTCTTTTGCTGCCGGAATGGTTGGACTGGCTGGCCCGCTACATGGTTTTGCCAATCAGGAAGTAATGAGCTGGCTGGAAGAATTGATCGAGCAAATCGGCACAGACGAACCAAGTGATGAACAAATTGCCGCCTATATTGAACAAACATTGATACAGGGAAGAGTTGTTCCGGGTTACGGACATGCTGTGCTTCGTATCACCGACCCAAGGTTTACTGTTCAGCAGGAGTTTGCCGAAAAATACATTAAAAACGACAAACTGATCAACATTGTAAATGCTGTTTACCGCGTTGCTCCTCCTATTCTTGAAGGTACAGGGAAAATAAAAAACCCGTGGCCAAATGTGGATGCAATCAGTGGAGCGTTGTTGAACCATTACGAAATTACCGAATCGAGTTTCTATACTGTACTGTTCGGGGTTTCACGCTCGCTGGGTGTTTTATCCTCGCTTGTTTTCGACCGTTTTTATGGACTTCCGATCGAAAGACCTTCGTCGTTCCCACTCGAGTGGTTTGCTGCAAAAGCCAAAGCTGCCGCTGATAAAAAATAATATTAGCTACTGATAATTTCAAAAGGCTGTCCGGATTGGGCAGCCTTTTTTGATTATTGTTCAGAAGAAGAAATGATCAATTTTATTTATCATATATTTAGGTCCCGAAACTAAGTTTGACGGATCTTTTAGGTGGCTCAACACTAAATTTAAACTCGTGCTATTTTTTGAACAGATAGTCAATTTTATATGAAAAACGTGGATTTACCTTGGTCCTAAAAATCTATCACCATTGAAATGGATCATGTGTTCCGGAAATTCCATTATCCAGACTTCAGTATCCCATGCTATATTACTGGTATGCCGCTTAAATTCAGCAAAATCAGGAAAAGCCGACACATATATTTTACCGGCTTTACAATCAGCGAGAAGCTTTTCGAGTTCAAACAATCTTTTGGGCGACATGGGGCCATGCGAGGTTACGGCCTCAATCAAATAAAGCCAATTCTTTGATTCATCAAAAATTACCACATCGGGCAACTTGCTATGTTCGTTAATCGGGATTCCTAAATTTTCCAATTTGTCCTTATTTAGAATAATATCTTTATTTTCCGTATCACCTAAATATAAAAGGACAGACCCTTGTGCAAAACGTGATGCAAACTCTTCAACAATTGCCGCAATAACTTCATTGTGTTTGCCCGGAGATAACAGAATTACTACTCCATCGGGTAAATGGAGCGGAACCCGAGCCATTCCCCTACCCTTACTATACTTATCATTTAGCTCACCAACTTGCTCTTTAAACGACCTGAGAGCCCGGCTCCATTTCTTTGTTTTATAAGTTTTGATTGTTTCCAAAGCAATGGTAGATAAGGCATAATGGGCTCTTGGGCTGTTAACCGGCAAATCCGGAAGATCTGGATTATAATCAGCTATTCCAGCTTGCACAAATTGGTGTAATACCTGCCTTCTTACAGTTTCTCTGGTATTCGGAGCATATTCTCGTTGGTAGTTTGTTGAAATAAATGACATTATTCCTTTCGAAACGCCCAAGCTTTGTTGTTCTGCATTTGACCAATTATCACCTTCTTTGATGTTGCACAATGCCAGTAATGTATAAGCTGAAATTTCATTTTGCTGTGCATTAGGCAACCCCAACTCGTGCAAAATCGCCTGAGCTTCCACTATTTTCGTCATATTGATTTACTAATAAAGTTTCGTTTATGATCTTGTCAATGTCATTTCTTCTCGGTGTCACCAATCGTTTAACTGCTTGTCCAATCGCAATTAGCTGATGGTATGGAGGCATTTTTATTTGTTTTAATTCTGAAGCGCCTACCTGAGTATTCCCGTTAAATGTTCTGAAGTAAGTATCAAAAAGGCTGCTATTAAACAGCGCTGAAATTCCCCAAACTTCATCGTCAGAAAGTTCTCCGTTGGGTCGATAAATGTAATTCAGATGATTTTCGATGCCTAACCATTCAGAACTTGCATTTGATGCAAAGTATGGTGCGCATACCAATCTGCTCTTATCGTCTTTTGAACTAAACCTCCGGATCAATATATAATTCCTATTTCTCAGTAACAATTTACGACTGGCCTCCGAATGAATGATATAACTCTGTTTTTCGCCCTTTTTTAATGGAAAAACAAACTCCATTTCCTTGATATTGTGCAACCAAAGCAATGGCACCAATGTAAACTCGTTGTTAAAATCAGAGATCAGAAATTCAAGGCTTCTGAACGCGACAACCGGGCCTGTCGAGATTTGAATATTGTAATCGTTCAACGAGTTTTTCCAATTCTTAAAAACATGAATTGTGTCTTTTTCAACAGAGTTGGATGGTATAAAAAGTATCTTTTCCCTTGAGTTTAAATCGATCAGCTCTTCCGTTTTAAAGACTGATACATTAGATGAATTCATATCTTTTTCGCATTCAGAAACTGAAAGTTTAATCGTATTGCTTCGTTTCTTAGTGGCCCGGATTATAACATTTTCCTGAAGTACATTATCACCTTTAAACATTTTATTTCTTGACTCAAAAATGTGAATATCGGCGATACTGACTTCTGCAAAAAAGAAATTTCGAAATGCTTTGAAATAATTACCGGCTGCAAAGCTTCTGGGAGTAATAATTATCAATTCACCCACAGGGTTAAGCAGACGAGCTGAAACGCCCATAAATAATGCATAAATATTCGGTTGACCGTAAACCAACTCATCTGCAATTTGGGCACGACTATCTGACTTAGATATTTTAAAATAGGGTGGATTTGAAATGACGTAATCATATTTGCTTACAGCATGGCTACCGAAAAGTGTATTAGGAGCAAAGACTGCCGAATTGGATAGAATAAAATCTTCTTGTATCAAAATAATATTTAACTCGATTTGCTTTTTGTGCAGCCAATTTTTCAGAAATGAAATGACCTTGTGAAGCTCTTTGATCATATTAGAATCTGTCTCATACAGTTGTAAATCGATTTTGGTAATTCTACCTTTTTCAACCAGATTTTCGATCAGGCAACAACTTAAAATAGCCATCCCACAACCAGGATCGAGTATAGAAACGTGATCAGATTTGTGCTGGGCCAATTTACCCATGTAATCAGCAATCAACTTTGAAGTAAAAAACTGGCCACTCGATTTTTTGTGCAAATCTGTAGTCAAAACTGAATAGTTCAGTCCTACTTTTTCAGCATATTCCGACGGTAATATATTTATTTGATGTTCTCTCATTCAGCAAAAATAGTTATTGTGTGATGTAATTCAAACAATTGAAATACTATTAAAAATTTATCACAAGTTAATGATTCTTACACAATAATATCAATTGAATGAATTTGTGCAAATTCAAATCCATTGTTTTGTTTTAAACTTCAGATATGAGATCAAAAATTATTCAAAATAAACCCATTAAAAAAAGAATAAGCATTTCAACGGAATAAAAGAATTCCACTATTTTTAGGCCACGCAAACAAGGGGTACTTTTTGGAATTGGTTTTCGCGTTTCGGAAAATACCAACAATTAAAAAATACTGATTATGAGTACTAATAAACTTTACCTGCCAATCACGCTGGCAATATTGATGATCGTGTCGGGCTGTCAGAAAAAAACAGAAAACCTAATTCAATATGTCAATCCGTTAATCGGAACAGGGCCATCAACTGGCCCCGGTGGTTTAAAACACAATCAAGGTTCCGAATCATGGGGCCAGGATATACCGGCGGTTGCAACTCCGTTTGGAATGACACAATGGACTCCTCAAACACGCGACAGTGAAAACAAATGCGTTTCACCTTATTATTTTGGCGCTGGAAATCTTCAGGGATTCAGGGGAACACACTGGTTAGGAGGTTCGTGCACCCAGGACTATGGTAGTTTTACCATTATGCCGATGACAGGTTATTTACGCACTTTTGCCGTCGATCGTGCTGCAAGTTACATGCACGATAACGAAACATCTACCCCGGCTTATTATTCGTGTTTACTTCAGAAATACCTCACTTTTGTTGAAATTACAAGTACTGCCCGTGCCGGATTTTTCAGGTTTTCATACGTGCAAAAAGATCAGGCCATCATTCTGATTACCCCAAACAGCGACGAAGGAAAGGGATATATAAAAGTTGATCCTGAAAAACAGGAAATTTACGGTTACAATCCTGTTCATCGGATCTATCAGGGTTGGGGAGAGCCGGCAGGTTTCAGCGGATATTTTGTAGTCAGGTTCAACAGGCCATTGGAAAATTACGGATGTTACTACCAGATGGAAGATTTAAAAAAACAAACAGAGATTTCAGGAAAACCTGATATTGGCGCTTATGCGCGTTTCAGCGTCACTGAAAAAGATGTGATACTCGCAAAAGTTGGTACTTCGTTTACCAGCCTCGAAGCGGCCCGTGCCAACCTTGACGCAGAAATACCGCATTGGGAGTTTGAAAAAACCAAAGCCGAAACCGAACAAATCTGGAATGAATCATTGTCGGCCATTAAACTGAAAGGTGGCAAGACCGAAGATTTAACCAAATTTTATACTGCGATGTATCATTCCATGCTTTACCCGCGCACATTCAGCAATGTGGATGGTACCTACCCCGAATTTGACGGGAATAAATCAATCAAAAAAGTTGAAGACGGACATGTTTATTACGACGATTTCTCATTGTGGGACACCTTCAGGGCTCAACTTCCACTGGTAAGCCTAATTGCTCCTGATAAATATGAAGACATGATGAAATCGCTCGTTCTGAAAGCAGAACAGGGAGGTTGGATGCCTATTTTCCCGATGTGGAACAGCTATACTTCAGCGATGATCGGCGACCATGCCAACACCGCTTTGGGCGACGCTTACCTCAAAGGTTTCGATATCGATATTGACCGTGCCTGGCCGTACATGCGGAAAAATGCTTTTGAGATTCCGTCATACGAAGACTTTAACAACGGTAAGGGACGCAGAGCAATTATGTCGTATCTCGAAAATGGATATATTCCGCTTGAAGACAGTGTAAAAGAAGCTTTCCACAAAATGGAACAGACCTCGCGCACATTGGAATATGCCATGACCGACGATGTGCTTTCGAAAGTTGCATCGAAATACGGAAAAACAGAAGATGCCCAAATGCTGGCCAAACGCGGGCAGAATTACCAAAATGTTTTCGACGATGAAACCAAAAGCATGCGTGGCCGCCATCTCGATGGAACCTGGAGCAAAGATTATAATCCGCTTGCGCGTGCATCGTACCTCACCGAAGGGACTCCAATGCAACATTTGTGGTTTGTTCCGCAGGATATTCCGGGATTATTCGATCTGATTGGCGATCAAAAACAAGTTCGTGAAAAGCTGGATGAACTCTTTGATACCGGCGAATACTGGCATTCGAACGAACCTTGCCACCACATCCCCTATTTGTACAATTATCTGGGCGATCCGGCTGAAACACAGCGAAAAGTAAAGAACATTCTGGCAACCGAATACACTGCTTATGATGGAGGAATCCCCGGGAACGACGACTCAGGCCAAACTTCGGCATGGTATGTATTTTCGGCCATGGGCTTTTATCCTGTTTCGCCCGGAAGTGGCGAATACCAGCTGTCCTCTCCTATTTTTACTGAAGTTGAATTAAACCTGAACCCAAAATATTATCCGGGAAAGAAATTCAAAATCAGTCTCGACGATCCGGATACCTCAAAAACTTTCGACAAAGTGGAGTTGAATGGCAAGGAAAGTCAGTTTGTACTGAAACATGAAGACATACGAAAGGGCGGAAAATTGGAATTCTCAAATTCTGTAAAATAACAATTGAGTTACACACCTGCCACCGAACCGGTAAAATTCAAGGCACTTAATACCGCATTCTTGTAATTCCGTCCAATTGGTAGTTCTTTACCCTGAATTTCAATTGTATTGGCAGTAAATGCTTCTATCTTGCTGACCGAAACAATGTATGATTTGTGAATCCGGAGAAAGTTTTCAGCGGGCAGTTTCTCTTCCATTAAAGTCATGCTGGTTTTGGTAATGATCTTACGTTTATCGGTGTAAATCTGAACATATTCGCTTAATCCTTCAATGAACCTGATTTCGGAGAGATACAATTTTACAACCTTTTTATTTTCTTTCACATAAATAAAACTTTCTTCCTGAACTTTTTCCGAAGTAGAATTGGAACCCACCTGAACTTCGTCCTGATTCATCTGATAAAACTTGTTTACAGACTTCAGGAAGCGCTCAAAAGTGATGGGTTTCAGTAAATAATCGACCACATCCAGTTCAAAACCTTCCAAGGCATATTCGCG
This sequence comes from Chitinophaga pinensis, assembly GCA_945897845.1. Classification (GTDB taxonomy): domain Bacteria; phylum Bacteroidota; class Bacteroidia; order Bacteroidales; family Prolixibacteraceae; genus Aquipluma. The sequence continues at coordinate 28,470 of CAMDGL010000003.1, forward strand.
GTAAGCCGTGGTAATAATCACTTTCGGCGGATGTTTCAGTGTTTTAAGAAATTCGATGCCGGTAATCTGAGGCATTTGAATGTCCATAAATACCAGATCAACATGCTTTTCGCGTAATACGCCCAATGCTTTCATTGCATCGCTGCATTCAGCAACAATTTCAAAATTCTCCAGTTTTTCAACATGTCCACGTATGAGTTCACGTGCCAGCGGCTCATCGTCAACAATCAAACATTTTGTCTTCATAGTGTCACAATTTATTCGTTTCGGTTTTCTGCTTCAACTGATTGACAAAATACATCGAATTCAACGGTTCGCCTGTCGCCTTTTCGATCAGTTTTTCCCAGGGTAAAAGGTTACCGTAGCGGTAAAGATTATCTTTCAAATACTGTCCAACAGCTTTATTATTCGTATAAACACCACTCGTTTGCTTTATGACGCGGCTTTCGATGGAATGTTGCAGTTGAGCAGCAAAAACATCGGCAATTAAAACATTGTGGGTTGAACACGACAGGCTGGTTGCAAACTTATTGGCCGCCCAAACACCGGAATTCCTTTCAGCTGGATAACTGATTCCCAAATATTTGAGGTTAAGTTTGTACCACAACGAATCCAGATCCTGATAAGGATTCCGGTAAATTTCCTGCTCAAAGTCTGACAGGGCAAGCAATTTACGGCATCTGAACAACTGATCGACTTGCTGCAAATGCTGACAAACCAACACAATCTCTTTCTGGTTTTCCTCATTAAGATTTAACTCATTTTTCAGCCAACTGTAATCCGATGCGAGGTTTTCGAAATATCTGGCGACCCCTTCATAAATAACCGGAATCGGAGTTTTCAGCAAATACGGAATATCATCAGGAATAGAACTGTAATGAGATGCATGTCCGCCAAGGTGCATCATTCGGTACATTCCTTTGTGCGTATTCTGAATACCGGAAATCAGGCGAATGTCGTTTTTAAAATCCACATTGATCATGGCGTTTAAGGATGACTTTTCCGGACGGTATGCCAAATCGCTGTTATCAATCACATCCTGGATGGGCAGGCCAATTCCTTCATAAAACTCAGCAGTTTTCTGAATCGGATCAATATCTGTAAAAAGCGAATCCATTTTTGCACTATATTTCTCAGGCAGATAACCGGTGCGCTCATTGTTGTAATGCCAGGGCTTTAATTCGGTCACCTGAATTTTGAAACGATCTGCCAGCAACTTATCAATTTCCCGTTTTGCCTCAAAGAACAGATCTCTGGTATTCATTTCAATTTCATCAATCATCCGTTTAATCTTTTGCGGAGTCTGATCTTTCGATTCTAGCGAGAGTGTGTAATAATCGGGATACCCAAAATTAGCGGCGAATTCATTTCGATCTTTAACCATCCTGATAATATCAGGGGCTAAAATCTTGCCTTTCTGCTGGTAAGCCTCAAAAATACGCTTCCGTACAGATTCATCATTGGTATGTTTCTGAATGGAATCAATTTTACCGGCACCATATTTTTTACCGTCAATTTCAATTTTCAGTACTGAAAATACCTGCCACAATTTCAATTCATTTGATATGAGCTTCTGATATTTTTCGGGTTCTATCTGTGGCCCCATAAATGCCTGATAAAGAACATTCAACTGGCGAATCAGCAAGGTGTCGGTAATCAATTCTGAATATTTTAATTTTCTGAGAAGCTGAAAATCCTCCTCGTTGGTAAATACATTTTGGGTGATTGACGAAAACCTGTCGGGATTAAAAAAATTGGAATCTTTTTGATTGGTTTTATTGAATTCGAGATCGATATCAATTAACTTTTGGTAATCTTTCTCGTTGCCCGAAACAGTGGCGTTCCACAATGCAACCGCACTTTCCATCGAATAATTCCTTATCAGGTCAACCTTCTGATCGATATAATGCTGCAGAATTTTTTCGGCCTGTTGTTTTTGATTCATGCAGGCAGAAAGCGCAAAAAACAATCCTATGGTAAAGAGAATCTTACGCATTTATTTCAGGAGTTTGGGTACAGTTTTTCATGATTGCCAGACGAACGAAAAACACACAATTTTCTTTCCTGATCTCTAATTCATGATTTTTGGGATAGATCAGTTCAAGTCGCCTTTTGATGTTTGTAAGGCCAACGCCTTCTTCAATTTCATTACCGAAACACTTTGATTTCGGAATGCTGTTGGAAGCCTCGAACTCAAAAATATTGCCGCGCACCCTGATCAGAAGTTTGATCCAGGGAGATTCGGGATCGGGGCTGCTGCCGTGTTTAAAGCAATTTTCGATAAATGTATAGAGCAGCATCGGGGGAATCAGACAATCCGGATTATCAACATCCTTTTCAAAAGTGAACGAAAGCCGGTCGGAATAACGCAATTCTTCGAGCTGAATGTAATCTTCAATAAGCTTAATCTCTTTCTTAACAGGCACTTCAATGGCATTGCACTCGTATAAAATATAATGAAAAAGATCAGCCATTTTGGAAATGACAATCGGGGTTTTATCGCTTTTTTGGAGTGCCAGAACGTATAAATTATTGAAGGTATTGAAAAGAAAATGAGGATTTAACTGCGCTTTCAGTACCTGCAATTCTGAAGCCAGATGTTTTCGTTCGGCTTCATTGGCAAGGTTTCTGAAATTCAACCAGTTTTTGTAATACTTAAACATTGCAAACAGAATAGCAGGACCCAAAATCCAGATCAGGTTCCGAAAAAATATATCTGCATTAAACCATTCTGTCGGATGTAAAACCTCCGGGATGAACAATGCATAATAAACATATCTGCCGGTTAAAATCCTTAAACAAGCTGCTGCGCATGCCGCAAAGGCAAGTGCCAGGAAAAACTGCCAGTACTTGCGGTTCAGGAGAAAAGCAGGAACCAGAAAATAAACTACACCATAAGTAAAAAACACAAATACCGGCAAATGAACCAGGAAATTCAGAAGGTAAAAAGAATATGGAAAATTTTGCTGGTAACTAAATATGAATGATCCGATCAGCACAAAGAATGTCCAAAACACAAGGTGAATCACCGGGCGTTTATTCAGGAATTGATAGATAGTTTTTAATGCCATGGCTCGATATTGATTTCGATGGACACTTCCACAAAGTTAATTTCAAAATTCGACATGACCTTGTGATTTTCAGGATAAAAATAGTCAAGGTATTTTCGGCAGTTTTCAATAACCACGGTATTAAACTGTTTGCCAAGCAAACGATCGTTCCAAATTGTCATCGAAAACAGAAGATGTTGAGGCTCTGTTCTAATAAGTACGGAATAATCTGTACTGTTTTCAGATTCATCCAGAATCATAAACCCTTCTTCGACCAATTGGAAGAAAAGAAACCGAGGAATCAGGATGCCATTCAATTCACCGGAAACATGAAAATTGACATCATAATCATCAGGTAAACTCATCAGTTGAATGTCGATGTAACCTTTGATTAAGTCAACTTCCTTCTGAAGTAAAATTCGATCCGATCGGTCATCTGAAATCATGCTGTTCATCAGATTCGATAAACGAATGATCATCTCCGGTGTTTGTGGTGAATGATTCTTTGCCAGATCCTCAAGTTTGTCTGCCACGTTCAGAAGAAATCGGGGATACGACTGGATTTTAAGGAGTTCAATCTCTGTTGACAATTTTCTGTTCAGTAAATCAGTCTTCTCGCCCATTTTCAAATTCCAAAAACGGACCACTTTTACCGACAGAAAAACTATGATAATATATTCGTTTCCCAAACCGTTGATCAGGATATTCTGCCAGCCAAAATAATTACCCGGTTGCTTATTCTCAGGTTTTACCAGCGCCCATACCACTTCGTTGCTGATAAGCATCTCAAGGATTGATGCAATAATAAGCAAAACAATGATCCACAGCGCAAATAATCCATAGCGAGGTCTGAAAAAATATGCCGGAACAAGCCAGTATGCAATAAGGTATGTGTGCGCCATGAATAAAGGAAGTGTTACCAGATAATAGACTAACCAGGCCATAAAATCATGCATTCCAAAGCCAAAACTTTGAATGAAAGTAAAACCAAAAATCCAGCACATCCAGAAAATGGTGTGTTGTGTCACCCGTTTTTTATCGATATGTATTGAAAATTCAGTCATTTCAATTTAGCTAAGTTCCAAATCAAGTTTAACTGTAAATTCCTGTTCTTTTGGCTGCACAACCAAACTGTATTTCTTTGGATAGATTAAATCCAGACGTTGCCTTAATCTTACAAGGCCCTGATTTTCTGACGCTTGAACCAATAGAATTTTCTTTGGCATACTGTTTTTTGTCTCAACGGAAAGTCTGTTTTTTTTACAATTCAAACTAAGTTCGATCCACGGATTACCGGCGTCAGTGCTGCTTCCATGTTTAAAGCAATTCTCGATCAGGGAAAACAATACGAATGGGGCAATTACCTGTTGACTGATTTCACCTTTTACATTGTTAATCAGATGTAGCCGTGAACCATAACGCAATAACTCTATCCGGATATAATCCTGAATCATGGCTATTTCGTTGTTCAGAAGAACTTTTTCTTGCTGGGCATCCACAATTGCAAAATGCAGCACTCGTTTAAGTCTGCAAATCAAATCCAATGTTTCATCAAAATTACGGAGCGACAATGCGTATAAATTATTGAGCGTATTGAACAGAAAATGTGGTTCAAAATGATTTTGCAATAATTTCAGGTTCAGCCCGGCATATTTTTTTTGCAATATTTTGTGTTGCTTTTCGGCTATCAGCCAGTCTTTGCTAAATTTTGCAATCACAAACAATGCAACAATAAACGACATGTCTTTTGTATTGATCAGGATAAACCGGACACTGAGCATTCCTTTGGAACCAATGAATTCAGGAGAAATGGCTGAATAAAAAATATAGTCCGAAACACTCAGCTTGATTGCCGACAGCACTAATCCAAGCGAAAGGAAGGAGACTGAGAACAATACATATTTTCTTCGAAGTACGAGGAATGGAATTAGAATGAAAATGGTGAGATATCCATATCCAAGAAAAATAAGCGCATTGATGAAAGTGAGGTTCAGTTGGTACAAAAAAGGCTGGTCGCTGTTCCTGCTGTAAAGAACAAGCGTGAAAACAAGCACCACAATGGTAAAAAAAACGATGTGTCTGCTTATCCTGAATTTCAGGGCATTATCAAACAAAAATTTATTCATTCTGTACCCGGATTAGCTTTCCCTGACCATTTTCCCCTGACGTTTAACTTCAAATAAATGTAGCAAAATATACAATCGGCTAAGGCAACAAGCTGCAAACAACTCAAGGAGATCAGTTAATTGACTGATTGGACAATTAATAACCATTCGCCCGGCGCAATGCATCGTTGAGACGGAGTTTATTGTAATTCGCAGACAAAAAACTTGAAATCAAATAATTATAATCGTAACATAAAAAAGTTTCCTGACCATACGATCAGGAAACTTCAAACTTAAAGATTAAAATGTAATTTCAGATTTGTGCCCTGAATTGTTCTTTTATCAGCAATGGGAAATAACACGCAATTAAACCCAATAATTCTTCCTCATTTTTTGGATTTTGAGAAATCACCCTTTGTGCATAATACTGCGAATTATCCAACATTGCATTAACAGTGGCAAGATCAACTTCACGATATTCTTCATTCACCTTTTTTACACCAAATACATGCTTTTTACAAATGTATTCAATTTCAAAATCATCGGTCCTGACAATAAAATTCATACATTTCTTTGTCTTCTTTACCCCAATCAAAACAGGAGAATCCGACTCGGAATAAACCAATTGGTAAGTATTCAGAAGTTCATTGCCAATGGTGATGGCTTCGGGTGAAAGACTGATGGTGTACTGACCTAATTCGGTCAATGACTGCCCGCTAACGACGGTTGTTCCTCTTTCTTTTGCGACGGTGAATAAAGTTACCAGCAGCAAACCAAATGTTAAAAATGCAAGTTTTGTTTTCATGACTTTTTGTTTTTAAATAATTGTTCTTAATAGCTGAAGTAAATTTATTTCAATTATCAAGGCCCATTATTACAAATCAATCAACGAACGTTTTTCAGGCTGAAAAACAAAAAATCAGGATACAAACGCCATTCGTTTACTACATTTTGCTGACAAATTGGATTT
>CAMDGL010000004.1 GCA_945897845.1 Chitinophaga pinensis
TGTTTTCCATTCCTGAATTAAAATTCAGCCAGCCATCGCGGTTTTCGCCAATCAAAGCTTTCAGTTTTAACGTCGGGGATTTATCCTCAGCGGCTTCCACATGATTTATCACTTCTGTTTCAGGAACACAAACAATCATCTTGATATCGGCGGCATTATTGCGATACACGATGTCTTTCGGACTGAGCAAATGAGTGGCCGGAATAGTGATTGCACCTATTTTACTGAGTGCCAGTGTGCAAAACCAGAACTCGAAACGACGTTTCAAAATCAGCATCACCGGATCGCCTTTGCCTATTCCAGCCGATCGGAAAAAATTGGCAGCTTTGTCGCTGTATTTTTTCATCTGTGCAAAGGTGAAGATCGCTTCTTCCCCATTGTCGTTGCACCAAACCATCGCAATTTTATCGGGTGTTTCGCGTGCAATTTCGTCCACCACGTCGAATGCGAAATTGAAGTTTTCAGGAATTTGAACGTGAAAATTCTCCGAAAAATCCTGATAATCCCGGAATTCTATTTGTGAAAGGTATTTATTGAGTACCATCTATGATTTTTGATTGATTATTTATGATTTATAATTGGTTATTGGTAATTGGTTATTGGTTATTGGATATTGGTTATTGGATATTGGTTATTGGATATTGGTTATTGGATATTGGTTATTGGTTATTGGTAATTTTTTCAGACAATAAATGCTAAAAACTTGGTTTTCTGATTGTTCAATGCTTTCATGGCGTGCGGATAACCCGAATCGAAGTACACAGAATCTCCCTGGTTCAGTATGATTTCGTGTCCGTCAACAACGATCATCAAAGTACCTTCGAGCACATAATTAAATTCCTGCCCGGGATGTGAATTAAACTCCAGCGGAAGATTTTCAGGATCGGGACTGACCGTCACGATGAATGGCTCAGCCTTTTTATGGATAAAATTAAAGGCCAGGTTTTCGTATTTGTATTGTTTCCGGCGATCGACATTTAAACCTTTTCCTTTACGAACCACGGAATAAACATGCAATTTTGGTTCATCGCCCCTTAAAAGAGCCGACAATTCCATGTTAAACCGATGGGCGACTTTGTATAAAAAACCGACCGGAATATCGGTTTTTCCACTTTCGTAGTTCAATAAAAGTTCGGTTTCTATATTTAACTCAGAGGCAAAGCTTTCAGCCGAAATACCTGCGATTTCGCGAAGTTCTTTTATACGCTCAGCTATTTGTTGTATTTGTTCGTTCATTGGGTTGATTTTTGCTTTTCAAGTTACAGATTTTATTCACTTTTTGTTTTCCATTGTGTAAAACCAAATTCATTCATTCAAAATAGGTTACAATTCAAAGAACCTGTCAGAAACAGTTTCGTCGAAACCTCAGGGCTTGTTTTTTGTTATCACTTGCAGTAAATTACATTTAACTCAACTTATAAATACCATGGATTTTACAATCAATCAATATGAATTCGGGCAACGGCCTGCGGTAACCATTCCTTCTCCTGAACTACTAAAGACGCTTAAAGAGGAAGGAATTCGCCAAATGGTGAGCGATCATTACGACCTTTTAAGCAAAAGCGAAATTAAACAATTGTTTCCACGAATTGACGAACAGTTAGACAAAGCGAAACAACGATCGTCTGATTTTTTCATCCAGATATGCGGCGGACACCCTTATTTTAATGAGAACCGTGGAAAACCCATGCTTGCAAAACGTCACGCCCCTTTCACCATTACTGCTGAAGCCCGTGAGGTTTGGCTGAAATGTTACATACAGGTACTTTCCAAACTTGACATTCCCGAAGAATTGATTCAGTCGTTCTGGAATTACCTGAATGTATTCTCATTTTGGATGGTGAATTCGAAAGGAAAATCCTAAATACTTGCTTCACAAGCATATTTTTTGAGCCGTATTTTATTTGTACTTTTCGGGCACAAATAAAACTTTCAGGAGGCGGCAATGGAGTTAGAAGATACGGACAGGAATTACATTGAAAGTTTATTCTCCAGTAAAAAACTTTATCAAATTTTCGTAGAAAACGCTGATGTTGCGATATTCTTTGCGGAAGAATCGAAGATTATCGACTGCAATAAAGCGGCGGTTAAAATATTTGGTTATCATTCAAAAGATGAACTTCTGGGGAAGTTTCCTTTTGATTTTAGCCCAAAAATGCAAGCCGATCAAATCCTGTCAAACGAAAAGGCTATCCAATTAATTACCGAAGCATACAGCAAATCATCAATTGATTTTTTCTGGAAATTTATAAAATCCGACGGAAAATCTTTTGATGCTGAAGTTATCCTGAATTCATTTAATCATGAAAATCGCGCTATTCTGCAATTTTCAATCTGCGACATTTCCTTCAAGAGCAATAGAGAAAAAGAACTTTTAAAAACCGAAAACAAATACAAAAAAATATTCGAAAATGTTCAGGATGTGTTCTACCAGACCGATTTAAATGGAATAATAACTGAAATCAGTCCATCGATAGAAAAATATTCCAAGTATTTATACAAAGATGTTGTGGGGCAACCGATTGAAAAATTTTACTACCACCCTGACGACCGGATTAAATTGATCAACAAAATTAAGGAGACTGGCGAGGTTCACGATTTTGAAGTACTCTTGAAAGGAAAAGAAAATCAGCCAATCTGGGGATCGGTAAATGCACATTTTTTTTTCGACGAAGCAGGTCAAATGGCCGGAATCGAAGGCACAATAAGGGATTTATCGGACCGGAAACAAGCCGAAGAAAAATTAGAACTTTCGCTTTCACTTTTACAAGCCACACTGGATTCAACAACCGATGCGATATTGGTTGTAAACCGGTCGGGAAAAATTACCAGTTTCAACAAACAATTCCGGCTGATATTTAACCATTCTGAAAAAATTCTTGAATCAGGCGAAGATACAGCTGCCATTGAATCTGTACTTAGTCAGCTAAAATATCCTGAACAATTTGTCTCCAAAATACAATATCTGTACGGTCATCCTGAATCAGTAAGTCATGATACCATTGATTTAAAAGATGGACGGATTCTGGAGCGGTATTCATGTCCTCAGTATTTGGATGGTGAACCCATTGGGCGGGTGTGGAACTTCAGGGATGTTACTGTTCGGAAAAGAGATGAAAAGCAATTGCACCTGATGTCTCACACCCTGAAAAGTATCAACGAATCGATCAGTATAACCGACATCAGCAACAGGATCTTATTTGTGAATGCCGCATTTCTGAAAACCTATGGATATGACAATGAAAATGAACTGATTGGGCAGGACATTTCAACTGTAAGACCATCAGAAAATGATCCTGAGATTACAAATGAAATTCTGACAATTACTGCTGATTCAGGTTGGCAAGGTGAAATATGGAACAAAAAGAAAGATGGCACCAAATTCCCGATCTCGCTTTCTACTTCCCTTGTTCAGAATGAGGATGGTGAAACAATCGGAATGGTGGGAGTTGCCGTTGACATTTCGGAACGAAGACAAGCTAAAAAAGCCCTTCAGGAGAGCGAATCAAAACACAGAAACTTGATAGAAACCATGCCGGATGCTGTTTACAGAAGTACTCCTGAAGGAAAATTTGTGGAAGTAAATCCGGCAATGGTCAAAATGCTCGGATACGAGAGTAAGGAAGAATTAATTGCAATCGATATCAAAACACAGCTCTATTTTAAGCCTGAAGACAGGGAAAGTCTCGTGTTGCAAAACAACCCTGATGACCTTGATGTATTCCCCATAAAAAAGAAAGACGGATCGGCTATCTGGTTGGAAGATCATGGTTGGTATGTCAAAGATGAAACCGGACAAATTATTTTTCATGAAGGTGTCATGCGGGATGTTACTGAGCGGAAATTTTCGGAAATACAACTTCAAAAATATTCCGAAGAATTGCAGGAACTGAATGCAACCAAAGACAAGTTTTTCTCCATCATTGCGCACGACCTTAAAACCCCGTTCAACAGTATTCTCGGATTAAGTGAAATCATGAAAGACGAGGCCAAACATCTTGATATTGCAACTATTGAGGAATATGCAGGCATGATTTATTCAACGTCAAAAAATACCTTCAGGCTGCTCGAAAATCTGCTCGACTGGGCACGTATCCAGCAATCGCGAATGACATTCAATCCAGGACCAATTCTGTTAAAAAAACTGGTGGGCGAAGCTGTTGAACTGATGATTGAAAAAGCAAACAGCAAACAGATTGCCATTATCAATTTTATTCCTGAAAACCTGATTGTTGTGGCCGATGAAGACATGCTTAAAACTATTTTCAGAAACCTGGTTTCCAACGCGTTGAAATTCACATCAGCCAACGGGAAAGTTGAAATAAAAGCAGTTTCAACAGCCCATTCCATCGAAATTTCGGTAAAAGATACCGGTACTGGAATAAAGCAGGAAGACATCGGTAAACTATTCAAAATTGACTCGAATTTTTCGAAACGCGGAACTGAAAACGAAAAAGGAACAGGACTTGGATTGATGCTGTGCAAAGAGTTTGTTGAAAAACATGGAGGTAAAATTTGGGTTGAAAGCGAAGAAGGAAAAGGAAGTAAATTTTGTTTTTCATTGATGCTTCCTGATCATTAAACCAATGTAGGGAAAATAAATACCGTTTTTGCCCATTAAATTAAAAGGATCGGAATGGATGAATCAATTATTATCGGATTAGTCAGAAATATTGCCATATTGCTAACATTTAGCATGTTGTATGATTATTTCTGGTCCAGAAATGAAAATAAAAACATACTTTATTCGAAGTTGATATCTGGTGTCGTTTTGGGTGGAATTGGAATTGTTTTGATTTTAACACCCTGGCATTTTGTTCAGGGTGTATTTTTCGATACGCGTTCGGTAATGCTTTCGATCGCAGGACTTTTTTTTGGACCTGTTCCGACCATTACTGCCATGTTGATTTCAGGTATCTACCGGTTTTACATTGGTGGCGCAGGTGCAATGATGGGCATCGCCGTTGTTCTTACTTCCGGATCAGCAGGCCTTTTATGGAGACACTTCCGACCCGGTTGGCGAAAAACCAATCCCGGAATCGAATTGGCCGCGATGGGTTTCCTTGTTCACATGGTCATGCTTGGCTGTACTATATTTCTACCCGACGAAGTCAGATGGCAAACATTTGAAAACATTGCCTTGCCTGCTATTATCATTTATCCGGTTGCAACTGTTTTGCTTGGCAAACTAATGCTCAACCAGGCAGAAAACTGGGAGAACCGGAAAGCTTTAAATATTAGCGAAGAACGCTGGCATTTTGCGCTGGAAGGTGCAGGTGACGGTGTCTGGGACTGGAATCCCAAAACAAACGAGGTGTTCTTTTCGAAACAGTGGAAACGAATGTTGGGATACGAGGATCATGAAATTGAAAATAAACTCGAAGAATGGGAAAAACGTGTGTTTCCCGAAGATAAGGAAATGACCTACGAAATTTTAAATCGTCACATCCGGGGCGAAACTCCAGTTTACATCTCAGAACACCGCATGTTGTGCAAAGACGGAACATACAAATGGATTCTTGACCGGGGGAAAATAATGTCATTTGATTACGATGGAAAACCACTCAGGTTTATCGGAACCCACACTGATATTTCGGAACGTAAGGAAACTCAGGAAAATATCAGTAAAATGAATGAAGAGCTGGAACAAAAAGTTTTTGAACGGACAAATGAATTGTCAACAAAAAATAATGATCTCGAGAGAATTAACCGACTTTTTGTCGGACGCGAGCTTCGCATGGTAGAACTAAAAAAACAGATTAAAACACTGGAAGAAAAACTTGAAAAGTTGATGTAGAAAGACCAAATCACGAAGTAAAAAGGCCGAAATAAAAATCAAGGTATCAACTAAAAACCCAAAATGACAACGATCGAAATCAACGAATTCAGAACAAGCCTCACTAATCTGATTATTGAAGCACATCGGACTGAAGCAGTGAGCCTAATTGATGAAATTTCGAAGGAAACCGGTTATTTCATGGCAATCAACCAGATTCTCGAGCCTGTTCTGATCAGAATTGGAGAAATGTGGTCAAAAGAAGAATTATCGCTGGCACAAGGTTATGTTGCAGCAAAAATTACGGAGGATGTATTGTTAAAAGCCCTTCAAACCTCTGAATGGCAGTCAAAAATCACAAATAAACAAGTACCTGTTGTTCTGGCGAACATCGAAGATGATTTTCATGCATTGGGCCGGAAAATGGTTGGAACCTTTCTTCAGGCTTCCGGCTGGCAGGTGCACGATTTGGGAAACGATGTTACTGCAATTGATATTGTTGATGCCGCGGTCAGGCTAAATGCACCCATCATAGGAGTTTCTGCAATGATGTATTCCACTGCTCTAAACATCCGGAAAGTGCGCGAAGAAATTGACAGCCGTAATCTTCAGGATAAAATAAAGCTGGCTGTTGGTGGAGCCATTTTTAAAGTTCGGCCCGAATTAACCGCCGAAGTTGGAGGCGATGGCACTACTGCCAGCGCCACAAATGCTTCGGAATTATTTTCCGAATTATTAAAAACAATTAAAAACTGAGGCCATGTTACCTATCGAACGCGTATTTGGAACCATACTTGGTAAGCCAGTCGATCGGGTTCCTTTCACACTCACCACATCGCTTTACGGGGCAAAACTAACCAATTGCGAGATTGCTGAATACTACTGCAATCCGGACAAATATTTCAGAGGTCAAATGGCAGTTGTCAGCGAATTTGAACCCGACATTATTTTTTCTCCTTTCGCCCTTGCAAAGGAAGCCGAAGCCTTTGGTTCAATATCAACTTATTCCGGTAATAATCCGCCAAACATTAAAAAACCGGTAATATCCGACTTTTCAGAAATTTCATCACTTAAATTACCTGATATAGAGAACCATCCAGGTCTGATTTATCTGAGTGAAAGTACACGTTTACTTTCCGGACAATACAAAGATCAAATACCGGTGGCTGCCATCTGTACTTCACCTACCGAACTTCCGGCACTGATTATGGGTATTGAAGGTTGGCTGGACACCCTGCTTTTTCATCCGGAAGAGGCAAAGCAATTGATGGAACTAACTTCCGGCTTTTTTGTCAGCTTTGCCAACTCACTGCTTGCAGCAGGGGCTTCGTGCATCGTTACTTTAGCTAATTTTTCAAATCCTACCATCATTACCAGGAAAATTGCGGAAGAAACAATGATTCCGGTACTTGAACAGAACTATGCGCAAATTAACGGACCAATTATTTTTCATCACGGAGGTCCCCGGCTAATTCCTTTTCTTGATTTATTTCCCAGGCTTCCTAATCTGGCCGGACTGGTGATTTCACCAAAAGACAGTTTTGAGGAAACAAGACAGATTGTCGGAAAAGAGATTACCATCTTCGGAAACCTTAATGGCCAAATGCTATTGAAAGCAAATCCTGAAACAATTAAAAAATGGACCTGTGCTATTCTGGAAAACCGAAAGGATGACCAGCATTTCATTTTTGCTTCATCAAATGCCGATATCCCGTATGATACTCCGCTTGAAAACCTGAAAGTCATAACCCGTATTTTAAAAAATTCAGCCTGAAATGAATAGTGAAAACTCAGTAACAGGTATCGCATGTAGCATTTTCAGAAATGAAATTGACTTCCTGATTGAAAAAGGAAAACTGTCCGGAACATTCACTTATGTTGATTCTGAATTACACATGAATCCTCAGAAATTGAATCAGGTACTTGAAGAATTGATCAGACCTGATTGTTTGTTGTGTTATGGCGACTGCCATTCGCGAATAATGCAACAGCAAAACGAAGGATTAATACAGCGGATCAACGGATTAAATTGTGTTGAAATATTTCTGGGACCGGAAACATACCGGAAACTCAGAAAAGAAGGTGCATTTTTTCTGCTTCCCGAGTGGACGATAAAATGGGAACGGATATTTAAAGAATTACTGGGTTTTAAGGACCAGGCAATCGCCATACAGTTCATGAATGAAATGCACACAAAACTCATCTTTTTAAACACCGGTGTTCATGAAATTCCTCTCATTACACTTGATGCCATATCGGAGTATTTTTCGCTACCGGTTGAAGTTATTGACATTGATTTGATACATTTGGAAAACGCCATAAAAAATGGTATAAAACAATTTCAGAATGAAAGTTGACAATGCAATTAACTACCTGGTACTCGATCTGCTGAAGAACGTCCTCAGCATGGCCGATAAACCTGAAGAATTAGGAAAATATATCACCAAACAGATAAGAGAATTAATTGGCTGCAAAATGGTTGCATTGTTTTTCCATAATGAAGTTAAACCGAAAATACACCACGAACTCATCGGTATTTGTCCTGAACGAAATAAAATTGACATTGATTTGAATTTATGGGATGAAATTGCAGAAGCCAGTCACGAATTTCATACTTCAATCCTTTTTCAGCATAAAAAAGAAGGTAATAAAGTTGAGCAAATCCTTTCACGGCTTGGTGGTAATTATTCAATTATCATTCCTTTGGAAAGCAGTAATCAACGGGTTGGAGTACTTGCCATTATTGATATTTTAGATATAAAAAACCTGCAGTCAATCATCGATTCGCTGGATGCACTTTCCGGAGTTTTGGCCATTGAACTGCGAAATGCAAATGTATTGCAAAACATGGAAACCTTGGTTGCCATGCGAACAAAAGAGCTTTCTGTGAGCGAAAAACGGTTTCGGACCATTATTGAACAAGCTACCGATGCGATGTTTCTGTCTGATATGAATGGAAATATCGTAGATACCAATCAGCAGGCATGTAAAAGCCTTGGCTACACCCGCGACGAACTGTTAAAATTAAAAATCATAGATCTGGATGCTATTTTTGACAGGAATGAAAAAGTAAAAGTTACAATGGACAAGATGGTTCCGAAGGAGAACTCTATTTTCGAATCGGTTCACCGCAGGAAAAACGGGAATACATTTCCGGTAGAAATCAGCACAAGCATCATTGATCTGGATGGTGTGAATATGGTAATTGGTTTTGTGCGCGATATTTCGGAACGCAAGGAAAACGAGCAGAAAATTATGCGGGTGGCACAACATTACCAGGCCCTAATAGAAAAAGCGCCCGATGGGATTGTTCTCATTAACGCTGAAGGAAACTTCAAATTCATAAGCCCATCAGCCCGAAAAATGTTTGGATATTCAAATACTGATGAAATTACAGGGAATCCTTCAGAGTTCACTCATCCGGATGATTTACCCATGGTTTATTCTGTTTTGCAGAACCTCATTCAGAATCCGTCGCTTGTTACGACGGTTCAATACAGGTTTATTAACAAAGACAGACAGTGGAAATGGGTTGAAAGTACATTCAGTAATTTACTGACCGACCCAAGCGTTGAAGCCATCGTAATCAATTTTCGTGACATCACCGAGCGCAAACTTGCAGTGGAAGAAATCAACAAGCTCAACGAGCAACTTGAACAAAAAGTACTGGAACGAACCAATGAATTGGAAAGACGCAGTAGTGAATTACTCGATAACGAAGCTGCATTATTAAACCTGGTGGAAGACCTGAACCTTAAATCAGATGAACTTCAGCGCAGTGCCAAACAACTTGAAGGCGCCAACAAGGAACTCGAAGCTTTCAGCTATTCGGTTTCGCATGATTTGAGGGCGCCATTGCGCGCTATAAGCGGTTTTGTGAGCATTCTGATGGAAGATTATGAAAACATTCTCGATGATGAAGGCAGGCGAATTTGCAGTATTATCCAATCAAATGCAGCCAAGATGGGGCAGTTAATTGATGATCTTCTTTCATTTTCGCGGCTAATCAGAAGCGAACTGCACCATTCGAAAATTGACATGGGCAGTATGGTGAAAAATGCAATCGCCGAATTCGGAACAGCTCAGGATTTGTCGCCTAAAACAATTACGGTTCAAAACCTGCCTGAAGCTTTTGGCGATGCAAACCTGCTCAAACAAGTCTGGATAAACCTGATATCAAACGCATTAAAATATTCATCCAAAGAAGACAATGTTCAAATTAATATCGGGGCTTTCCAAAAAGAAAGTGAAACATCCTATTTCATCAAAGACAATGGTGTAGGATTTAACATGACATACAGCAACAAGCTTTTTGGCGTTTTTCAACGCTTGCACGGACTAAACGAATTTGAAGGAACGGGTGTCGGACTGGCCATTGTTCAGCGAATAATTAACCGGCACGGAGGGCGTGTTTGGGCTGAAGGTGAAGTCGGAAACGGGGCAACATTCTATTTTTCTTTACCAACAAATAAATTACAGATATAGCAACCATTGGTAATCTTACCAATTAAGAAAATATTAAGATATGGATAAGTTGATTCGCGTACTGCTTGCTGAAGATGAGCTCTATGATGCGGAACTCAATATCAGGGAAATAAAAAAAATGCTTTCAAACGTAGTGTTTGAAAGAGTTGACAACAAGATCGCATTCATCAAAATGCTTGAAACTTATTTTCCTGACATCATCATTTCCGACTACAATATGCCATCATTCGATGGACTTACAGCACTTAAAATTGCCAGTGACCTTTGTCCGGAAATTCCGTTTATCATTGTTACCGGTTCGATAAACGAAGATACGGCAGTAGAATGCATGAAAGCAGGTGCAACCGATTATGTCCTGAAAGATTCATTAAAAAGGCTTGGATCTTCCGTTCAGAATGCATTGGAGCAAAGCAAAATCCGTAAGGAACGAATCGATGCATTTGAAACGATTAAATTAAATGAAGCCAAGTACCGGTATATGTTTCATAATAATCCGCAGCCAATGTGGATATACGATCTGGAAACCTATAAATTTCTCGAAGTAAATAATGCAGCAGCAAAACATTACGGATTTTCAAAGGAAGAATTTCTTACAATGAACTTAAAAGATGTCCTTCCATCATTCGAGATTGAAAAACTGGTAAAAAATAGTGAAACTTTTGATTCTCATCTCAATCTGGCTGATACATGGATCCATAAAAAAAAGAACGGCGAATTAATATCCGTTGAAATAGTGTCATATTTTATCATTTTCAATAAACGAAATGCCAGGCATGTTTTAATCAACGATGTTACCGAAAGAAAAAAAACAGAAGAAAAGCTGATACATGAGCGCAAACTATTGCGAACCCTCATTGACAATTTACCCGTTACAATCTATGTAAAAGATGCTGAAGGCCGGAAAATCATAGCCAACCGCGCTGATCTGGAAGTTATTGGAGCTAAAACGGAAGTAGAAGTGCTGGGTAAAACAGATTTGGAATTATTCAGAAATGATATAGGTGTGAGAGGATATGCCGATGACAAAAAGCTTATCGAAACAGGAATCCCGGTGCTAAACCAGGAAGAATATTTTTTTGACATTAACGGAGTACAGCATTGGCTAATGACATCAAAAATTCCTTTGACCGAAGAAAACGGGAAAATTACCGGATTGGTTGGCATCGGTCACAATATCACCGAACAAAAGAAAATGCAGGCAGAACTTATAGAAGCAAAAGAAAAAGCCGAAGAAAGCGACCGTCTGAAATCAGCCTTTCTGGCAAATATGTCGCACGAAATACGCACTCCGCTGAATAGTATCATTGGTTTTTCAGAACTTTTAGGAGACCCTGATTTTGATCCTGACCAAAAAACAGATTTTATTACGCACATTGTTGACAATGGCAATAGTTTGCTGATGATTATCAGCGACATCATGGACTTTTCGATGCTTGAAGCTGGTCAACTTAAACTTCGGCCGGAACAAATTTCAGCAAAAAAAATAATGAATGAGCTTTTGAATGAATTTGAGCACAAAGCCGAATTAAGAGGGATTCAACTTCGGATAGACGATTCGGCCAATGCGCCCGATATCCTTTTCACAAGTGACATTTACCGTATAAAACAGATTTTCAACAATTTAATCGGAAACGCAATTAAATTTACCAGTGAAGGATTTGTTGAAATCGGATATAAAACAGCTGGTGAAATGGTTGAATTTCATATCAAAGATTCAGGAATCGGAATTGATCCAAAATATCATCAGGCTATTTTTGAACGGTTCAGGCAAGTTGACAACACCAAAACACGCAAATACGGAGGCAATGGTTTGGGATTGGCTATTTCAAAAAATCTGATACAACTGTTGGGTGGAAACATCTGGTTAAAATCAGAATTAGGCAAGTATTCCGATTTCCTTTTCACAATTCCCATTAACAAGATTTGAAAAGGTATTTAGTGACTTACCTCTTTGTTCGTCTGCTGATTAATGCCATAAATAGAATTACAAAGACTATCACTGCAACCAGAATCAGCAATACATTAATATTTGGATCAGGGGTTTCTTTTGTAAAAGTTGTTGCAAGTGGCGTTTCGGGAGCAAATCCCTCGAACCAGCCTGCAAGTTGTACTTTTGCTTCAAGCCTGTTTTCAATTTCATCTGGCAATTGCGAGTAAAAATCGAATCCGGTTAATTTTTCAGCTTCATCAACTGTCACGGCAAAATCATACAACGGACGGTCGCTTTTTTCATTGGGCAACACAAAAGCCAAAATTTTCGGCTCATCTGTCGGGTCATAGATAATTTTATAATAATAACCCGGAACCACGACTTCTTCCTTGCCAATCGTACCCTTATTGTCCTTAAAAACCGGACCTGTAACTACAAATAACTGGCGCTCCTTTGTTGCCCATTCCCGAACCTGAAATTCCAATTCTTTCCAAACTCCCCGGTTAAAATCCGGAACCTGAGGCGAAATGTTCGACATCAGGAAACTTTCCGCCATTGCAACCGCATTAAAATCCATATCACCAGCCGGACATAAATGTCCACGGTCGAAACCGCTATTGGTATAATCCGATGATTTTGCTGAAACGGAAACAACCGATTTATCCATTTTAAAGCTGTTTTTCCTTTCCTGGCCTGAATTGAAAACCATACTGTCAGTCAATGAGTAATAAACCCAATTCGCCTGCTCATAATTTTCATTGTAAGAAAGTGAATAATAGGTATGCCTGACAATATCATTGGCAGGAACTGGCAGGAATTCAACAGATTTTGCACCTGCAATATTTGCAGTGAAAAGTAAAAGAAGAAGTAGAAATAATTTCACGGAAATTCAGGTATTAAACGTTTTAAAATAAAAGGCCAAAATAAGACCTTTCCTGAAAACTAAATTTATTTTTGTGCGAAAAATTACAAAAAATGGCAACTGAAAATAAACATATCACTGAAAACGAACGAATCTTCTATTCAGATGGCTACCAATTAGCACAATCTACCATTGATCAAGGCCTTACAAATGCCACTTTATTTTCGGCTATTGAATCAATGTATGCCGCCATCGATGCGCTGAACGATTCGATCGTGGCATTGGCTGAACGTCAAAAAATTCCGGTTTCATGCCACAAAGGTTGCCAATGGTGCTGTCATCAGGCTGTTTATGCCAATTCGTATGAATTGCACTTTCTTTCCGAAAAAATAAAAGTCCGTTTTTCTCCTGAAAATATTTCAAAATTACTTGAAACTGCAGAAACAAAATTTGCCGCAACTTCACTGATGAATGAAGAAGAAGTGGCCAAATACAAAAGTTCCTGTCCATTACTCGAAAACGGAGCCTGTTCGATTTATGAAGCAAGACCGATGGCCTGTAGAATTTATCTTTCGACCAAACTTGAAACCTGCCTCGAATTCTACCATCATCCTGATAATGAACAAAATTATCCTGCGCTAATTGAATTCCCTCTACAAGCCGGCAGAATGATGAACGAAGGATTCATGGCAGCACTCAAAGAATATGGAATTGAAACAGCCGAATTCAGATTAGAAGCAGGTTTAAGAATCGCATTAAAAAAATGACCGGATACTTTTCAGGTAAAATGTCATTCGGAATTATAAAAAATTGAAAAAAATCTTGCTTTTTTGAGTATCAAAATTGTTAATAAGTATCATTTAAGTGAATTTTTAATTTGATATACAATTGAATTACTGAATATTAAAATCAATTCTAACTTATAAACAATTGTTAATAACTGCTGATAAAACATCGTTGAATCAAAAATGAAAAAAAGCTTGACTTTTATACCAAAGATGTATTAAATTTATTCCATCAGACGAGCGATAAAAAACTGCTTGGAATGAGTGGAAAAGGAAGAAGGTACTTAATTGAACCCCAAACCTGATCACCCGGATCTTCGGATCTGCATTCAGGAAAAGCTGAAGTTAGAGCCACAGCATTAGATTGCAAGGTTCAGTAACAAATGAAAAACCGTCAGAAGTTCAGTAAAATGTTGGCTCAAAGAAGCAGGAGACAAAAGAAACTTTGGTTTCTTTCTGTCATACTGGAAACGAAACGATCTTCGGATCAAAGTAGTTTTTCACCAATCAAAAGTTTGAAAAAACAGATGAAAGGTGTCTTTAATGGAACTTCGTTCGGGAAGGCTATTTCTTCGGAGATGCCGAACGAACAGCTGGAACGTAAAACTGTAAAAGGCAATACGGGAAAGCTCAAGGCTGAGAAAAATGGTTGGAGAAACCGGATGAATCAGCCAGTTATAATAACCGTAGTCTGAAACTTAGGAAAACCTTCGGGTTGACTGAAAGTGAATGGGAACTTTCCTCAAAAGATTGTTCCCATTCGTGTTTTATATCGCTACCCCAATTTGCCTTTGGCTTATCATTTTTTCACTCTTAATTTTACTACTTTTGTGCTTCGAAAAAAACAGAAAGTGGAAAAAGACAACATAGAAAAGGTTTTCAATAAATTTTCGGAATTAAATGTATTGGTAATAGGCGATGCAATGTTAGACCGGTATTTGTGGGGAAAAGTTGACCGTATATCTCCCGAAGCTCCAATTCCAATTGTTACCGTCACCAAACAAGAAAGCCGTTTGGGTGGCGCTGGAAATGTATCATTGAACATACAGGCTTTAGGCGCAAACCCAATATTGGTATCAATTATCGGGAATGATGAAAACGGCGATGTTTTCAAAAAATTAATGATTGAAAAAAAATTACCGACACAAGGGATTTTTGTTGATCAAAGCCGGATAACAACTTCAAAAACACGCATTATCAGCGGAGGACAACAAATATCAAGAGTTGATCAGGAAGTCTCGACTTTAATAGATCATGAATTTGATCAACTTATTTACGACAGGATCAAAACAATTATTAATACCAATAAAATCAATATTATAATATTTGTTGATTACGATAAGGGACTTATTACACCCTGGCTTATTAAAAATGTAATTGAACTGGCAAAATCAAAGCAGATTCTAACTGCAGCCGATCCAAAAATCAGAAATTTCAACAATTATCAACAGATCGATTTATTCAAACCCAATTACAAGGAATTTAAAGAAGGATTGAATCTATTGGTTGAGACCATTGACATGGAAGCGCTAAAAAAAATTTCGGAAATTTTCAAACGAGACAATCAAATAGGGCTGCTCTTTATTACTTTATCTGAATTAGGCGTATTTCTGACAAATGGAGAAAAACAACATTATTACCCTGCCGAGGTGCGCGAGATTGCAGATGTTTCAGGAGCCGGTGACACCGTAATTGCAGTAGCAAGCCTCTGTTTTGCAGCCGGATTGCCCATTCCGTTTATGGCACAGCTTTCTAATCTTGCAGGCGGACTTGTTTGCGAAAAACTTGGGGTTGTCCCCATTGATTCGGATCTGTTAAAAAAAGAAGCACGAATGTACCAGCTCATTTAATCTTTTCCATTCGTCTAATTTCAAATCACAACAACCAATAATTCAATAACTTACAACACACTTAAGTTTAATTAATAAATATTCACAACCTGTTTCTGTTTAAAATATTAACTTTGAAACTTATCAAACAAGCAGTTTTCATATGGGAAAAGTAATTGCGCTTGCCAACCAAAAGGGAGGCGTTGGAAAAACAACCACAGCGATCAACCTGGCAGCAAGTCTGGCCGTCTTAGAATATAAAGTATTGATTATCGATGCGGATCCGCAGGCCAATGCAACATCTGGTGTGGGTTTCGATGTCAGGAATGTTAAAACCAGCATTTATGAATGTATTGTTGATGAACTTGATCCGCGTAAAATAATATTGAATACTGAGATTCCCGGATTAGATTTAATTCCGTCGCACATTGATCTGGTTGGAGCTGAAATTGAAATGCTCAATCTACCCAACCGCGAAAAAGTGTTGCGCCATGTTATCGAAAAAATAAGGGACGATTACGATTTTATTTTAATTGACTGTTCACCTTCACTTGGACTGATAACGGTCAACTCGCTTACGGCAGCTGATTCAGTGATAATTCCGGTACAGTGTGAGTATTTTGCACTAGAAGGATTGGGTAAATTACTGAATACCATCAAGATAATACAGACTAAATTGCATCCTGAACTCGAAATTGAAGGGTTTTTGCTCACCATGTACGATTCGCGGTTAAACCTGTCGAACCAGGTACTCGAAGAAGTAAAGAAACACTTTCAGGAAATGGTATTCGAATCGGTTATTCATCGTAATATTAAACTAAGCGAGGCTCCAAGCTATGGCCAGCCTGCAATACTTTATGATGCAACATCAAAAGGTTCAGCCTCATACATGAATCTGGCGCGCGAACTGCTTCAAAACAACGGATTAACGAAAATAAAGAATTCAAACAAAATAATAGAATAAGAACCTTTTGATTATGGCAAAAAAGAACGTATTGGGAAGAGGTTTGGGTGCTTTAATCGATGGAGCCGACACTTATAATTTTAATGAGGTCAGATCGTCAATTAATGAAGTTGATATATCGAAAATAGTTGCCAATCCTTATCAGCCGCGCACTACATTTGACGAAGAAGCGTTAAACGAACTTGCTGCTTCGATCAGGGAATTAGGTATCATTCAACCAATTACGCTAAGGAAAATTGATCACAATCAATTTCAGATTATTGCCGGAGAAAGAAGGTTCAGAGCTGCTAAAATTGCCGGATTAACTACCATTCCAGCTTATGTCCGCACTGCCGACGACGAAGGAATGCTTGAAATGGCACTGGTTGAAAACATTCAGCGCGAAGACCTCGATGCCATTGAAATTGCACTGAGTTACCAGCGATTGATTGAGGAATGTAAACTGACCCAGGAAGATTTAAGTGACCGGGTTGGAAAAAAACGTTCCACAGTGACCAATTACCTGAGATTATTGAAATTACCAGCAAAAATTCAAAAAGGAATCGTCGAAAAAGCCATCAGCATGGGACATGCGCGTGCTTTGGTGAACATCAAAGATTCGGAAATGCAGTTGATGATTTATGATGAGACACTAAAAAATGACTTTTCGGTGCGCCGTGTTGAAGAAATTGTGAGAAACTACAACGAAGACAACTCAAGTTTTACACCGGAAGAGAAATCAGGAAAACAAAAATTCCCCGTTGAATATGAGGATTTAAATAACCACCTGAACAAATTTTTCCATTCAAAAATTGATTTCAGAATGGATCAAAGCGGGAAAGGAAAAATTGTAATTCCATTTGGCTCAACAAAAGATCTGGAACGAATTTTAGGAATCCTGGATAAAATAAATGTTTAAAAAAAATCAACCAATACCGGTAAGAAATTTTACCATTTGTATTCTTACAATCCTGTTTTTCGCAACAGGATTTTCTGCCTTAGGACAGGAAGCTGCCAAAGATACAATCCAGAAAAAAAAGTCAGATACCACACATTCACCAAGAAAAGCTACTATATATTCGGCTGCATTGCCCGGTCTGGGTCAGATTTACAACCGGAAATACTGGAAAGTTCCGCTAGTGTACGGAGGTTTTGCAGCTTTAGGATACTTTATTAACTTTAACAACGAAGAATACGTCAAATACAGGCAGGCATATTCTGACATTATCGATGATGATCCAAATACAATTTCATACACGCGCCTGAATGCAAATCCCGGTTTTTTGGAGCCTGATAAAATCGGGCAGTTTACCGAAAGATTGAGAGGTGCAAAAGATTATTGGCGACGAAACAGGGATTTGGTGGTGATTGGAACAGCCGTTTTTTACGCTGTAAATATCATCGATGCGAGTGTTGATGCTCACTTTTTCAACTTTGACATCAGCGACGATTTAACGATTAATTGGGTGCCCGGACCTGTAATGTGTATGGACAACAGATTAATGGGGATACATTGCAGAATTACATTTTAAATTCTAACTTAATGAATAAGATATGAGAATATTACAAATAGCAGTTTTACTACTCGCAATTACCGGAATTAGCGCTTCTGCATCCGGAACAAAAAAAGAAAATATTCTAAGGGCTTGTACAATAGCAGTTTCCTCCCTTGACACTCTTAATGGATATGAAAAGTATTACGAAATACCTGATGAAAACTTAAATAAGTACTTTTCAGACAAACTTGACAGTATGCTGAACAGTTGGTACGTTCAAAACGTATTTCTTCTCGACAGCACTCAACTTGCTGAAGCCGACACACTTAAACAAATACTTCCTGATTCGGTTTACATTCAAAGGCTTCAATCCATGCAATCGGCTGTTAGCCTTTCCTACAATGCTACCGTAAAAAATTACATTGCAATGTACACAAACCGCAAACCTAAACAGGTTGCTGTTATGCTTGGACTTGCAAATTATTACTTCCCCCTTTTTGAAGAAGCATTGGCCAAATATGGTTTACCAATGGAACTTAAATATCTCCCCATTATTGAATCGGCCCTGAACCCGGGAGCCAATTCAAGCGCGAGCGCTGTCGGACTTTGGCAATTTATGTATCCGACCGGAAAAATGTACAAGCTCGAAATCAGCACCTTTGTAGATGAACGACGCGACCCGATTAAAGCTACCGACGCAGCCGTAAGATACCTCAGAGATTTATACAATATTTACAACGATTGGCACCTTGTAATCGCAGCCTATAATTGTGGACCTGGAAATGTGAATAAAGCAATTAAACGTTCGGGAAATGCCAAAGATTATTGGAAAATTTATTACAAACTGCCCAAAGAGACCCGTGGCTATGTGCCCGCTTTCATTGCAGCAAATTATGTAATGAACTTTTATCAAAATCACAATATTCATCCGTTATTACCAGAATTCCCAATTATTACTGATACAATAATGGTGAATGAATACCTTCATTTCGACCAAGTTGCTGAGGTTATCGGAATTTCAATTCCACAACTACGTACATTGAATCCGCAATACAGGCGCGATATCATTCCGGCAAGCAAGCTAAAATCCTACAGTCTTGTTTTGCCTCAGGATGAAGTATCAGCCTTTTTAGAAAATGAATTAACTATTCGCAACCATCGAAGAAATGAGTTTTTCCCAAACAACGAGATTGTTAATCCACAAACCAAGTTCGTTAGTGTTGAAACGGGCGATTTTAAAGGTCGTGACAAGGTGATTTATACCGTTCAGCAAGGTGATAATCTTGGGGCTATTTCCGGATGGTTCAGAGTTCGGGTTTCTGACATTCAATATTGGAATAAATTGCGCAAGAATTTCATTAAAGCCGGACAAAAACTAACCATTTATGTGACTGAAGGCCAGGGTGAATATTATAGCCAGGTTAGTAAGATGAGTCATGCTGAAAAACAAAAATCGCTCAATAAAAAACCGACTTATGCTGCAACAGCAAATGCAGTAATTACAAAGCCATCAGAAAAAGTTACTACCGCTGCAACTGACATCCAGAATAAAGGCTCAAATTCGGATTTTATATATTACACCGTTCGTAAAGGAGACAATTTATGGACTATCGCCCGTAAATTTCCGGGAGTAACCAATCATGAAATCATGAAAATCAACAACATAAGGGCTTCCGAGAGTCTGATGATTGGTCAAAAACTGAAAATCATGCCAAAAACCTGATAAATAATTTAGAAAACACTGAACGATAATGAGTTTTTTATATCCGGTTTTTCTTTTTGCATTGTTTGCCCTGGCCATTCCTGTCATTATACATTTGTTTAATTTCAGAAGGTTTAAAACAGTCTATTTCAGTAATGTTACGCTCCTTAAACTAATTAAAAAGGAATCGAGAAAGAAATCACAAATTAAGCAGTTAATCATTTTAGCTGCACGTTTATTGGCAATTGCTTCGCTTGTTTTTGCATTTAGCCGACCTTTTATTCCGTTAAACAACCGGACGACAAAAGCTGCACAGCAAATTGTGGCCATTTATATCGACAATACTTTCAGCATGAAAAATGTGAACGAGAAAGGTCAGCTTCTCGAACAGGCAAAACTGAAAGCCATAGAAATTGCCAATTCATACCGTTCCGGAACTCAGTATCTGATCCTGACCAGCGACTTGCTTCCCCAACATCAGTTTCTACTGAACAAAGAACAATTCAACCAGCAGATTACCGAAATAAAAGAAAGTACACGGTCGCCAAAATTCTCCGAAATTTACGCGCAAGTGATCCGTTCAATTTCAGGAAC
The DNA here is from genome assembly GCA_945897845.1 of Chitinophaga pinensis. Taxonomy (GTDB): domain Bacteria; phylum Bacteroidota; class Bacteroidia; order Bacteroidales; family Prolixibacteraceae; genus Aquipluma. The sequence continues at coordinate 20,403 of CAMDGL010000004.1, forward strand.
GACAAAAAAAGCAGACAAAGTTTTCTATTTCATATCTGATTTTCAGAAGAATGGCATTGATTTCGAAACGATAAAAACTGATTCAGCAGTTTGGACCTACCTGTTGCCTTTCAATTCTGATAAAACAAATAATCTTATTATCGATTCGTGCTGGTTTGAAGTACCGGGACGCAAAATCGGACAGCAGGAAAAATTGTTCGTTCGACTTAAAAACCTGTCGGAACAAGCATACCAGAATATCCCGGTACGTTTGACCATCAACGATTCGCTGCGGGCAATTTCAAATATCAGTATCACCGGTCAGCAGGAATCGATTGTTGAACTCAACTACACGAACAACAAAGAGGGAATTCAGTTATGCAAAGTCGAACTCGATGATTATCCGATCATCTATGACAATTCGTATTTCCTGAGCTATCACGTCAGAGGACAAATGAAAGCACTTGGCATTTTTAATCCGCTAAATAACAGCTCGGGCTACCTGAAAGCCTTGTTTGCTGGTGACGAACTTGTTGCATACGATGAATTTCCGGAGAACAATGTGCAAATAGCTCAGTTAAAGAATTATCAATGCATCTTCATGATCAATAACCAAAAAATAAGTTCAGGATTAAAAAGTGAACTTGTTTCGTTTGTTGAACAAGGAGGTTCGCTGGTACTTTTTCCAAACAGAACCAATAATTTTGACGATTATAATGCTTTGCTTGCCGGCTTGAATGGAAATACTGTAACTTCAATTGACACTGCTTCGATGGGCATTTCAGAAATAAATTACGCTCATGCATTGTATAAAGAAGTTTTCAAAAAACAGGAAGCAAATGCTGATTTACCTGTCGCACATGGATTTCTGCGATTTTCAGAACAAATTCAAAAAATAGAAACTCCGCTGCTCAAATTCAGAAATGGTAAAAATGCTTTGAGTACGCATCGGTTTGGAAATGGCAATGTATATTCATTTGCTTTTCCAATCGATAAAAGCAATTTCAATTTCATTCGTCATGTAGTTTTTGTACCAACCGTTTATAACATGGTTTTAAACAGCGAAGAACCTCAAAAATATGCTTACTCAATTGATGTAGACGAACCGGTTATCCTGAATCAAAACCAACTTCCGGAAGAGTTGAACCTGATCAACCTTCAAACCAAAGAGGAATTTAAGGTATCGGCCAGAAATTCAGGAACAGGACATAAGCAACTGAATTTAAGCGATTTAATAGATGGAGCAGGGCATTATTTAATAAAAGATGGAGACAAAACCATCCAGTCGGGTTCGTATAATTTTGCAAGGAAAGAGTCAGTTCCTGAATTCTATACCACTGAAAATATTCAGGATCAAATTAAAGACAATAATTTGAAGCAAATTCAACTGATTACCGCTACAGAAGAACAATTCAGTGAAATACTTCAGGATTTAAACAATGGAAAACAACTCTGGAAATTGTTTATTGCGCTTGCTATTTTCTTCCTGATGTGCGAAATAGCTGTTATCAGGTTCTGGAAGTAATTATATGGCCGACGGCAGGGTAAAAGAAAATACCGATCCTTTGCCGGGTTCACTTTCAACCCAGATCTTCCCATCATTTTTTTCAACGAATTCATGGCAGAGAACCAAACCCAGACCAGATCCTGTCTCGCCTTCGGTTCCCTGAGTCGTGATATCGTTGTCAACTCTAAAGAGTTTTTCAATCAAATCTGCCGGTATTCCAACACCTTCGTCAATCACATCAATTTGAACAGTTGCTCCGGTTGAAATGGCCCTTATCCTGATCAATGAACCTTTGGGCGAGAATTTTACGGCATTAAAAATTAAGTTCCGCAATACAGTTGAAACCATGTCTTTATCGGCATAAACCATCAAATCACCATCAATTTCGGTTTCCAATCGTTGCCCTTTATCTATCAAATTTAAATCGACAAGGGCCTTGACATTGTTTACAATTGATTTCAATTGATTTTTAGTTTTGAAAACATGTATCCGGTTTGTTTGAGAGCGCGTCCAGAGTAAAAGGTTTTGCAAAAGGTCAAATCCGGTTTCTGAAGCATGATTTAAATCAGTGATGATCTGTTTTAGCTCTTTTTCAGAAAACACTTCGAGATTGCTCTTTAGCAGGCTTGTATAACTCACCAATACACTAAACGGGTTTTTTAAGTCGTGGGCAATGATGGAGAAAAATTTGTCTTTCGAGATATTCAATTCACGAAGTTCATCCGATTTATTTTTGAGTTCTGCAGCGAGCCTCTTCTCCTTATAAAGCAAATAGAAGAGCGCTACCAGCAAGCCAACAACCAGGAGAGCAATTGAAATCAGATAGATCTGAATCAAACGAGCAGATTGAATTTTATCAAGTTGAGTTTGATTGGTTTGTTTCAGATTCTCCAGTTCGCGGGTATTTTTTTCATGTTGAAATTTAGCCTGAATTTGCCTGATTGTTTTGTTTTTCTTCTCGCCAACCAAACTATCATAAACTACATTGAATTTGTCGTAATAGAAATACGCGTTTTTATAATCTTTCAGCTCAGCATAATACACCGTGAGATTGCTGTAAATATCGCCCGTAAAATCATACATTTTTAATTCGTTCGCCAGTTTGAGAGATTTCATAAAATATTGCAGCGATTTTTGATAATCCTTCTTATCAAGCCAAGCCAAACCTATATTACTGTATGCCAATGCAATGCCTGGCTGGTCATTTATTTTCTGATACAAATCCAGCGCTTTAAGGTAATATTCAAGACTTTCATCAATTTTTTTCTGATCATAGGCAATAGTTCCGAAGTTATTGGTGATATCAATAATCATCGAAGTATCTTTTCTGAGAATGGCCAGACGATTGGCCATTTCGTTGTACTCAAGCGCTTTTTGTAAATCCTTTTTATTCTGATAACTGATTGCAATGTTCTGATAAGTCCGTGCAATCTGGGTACTGTCTTTTAACCGGGTACTGATTTCGAGTGAATTTTTAAACAGAAGAATTGCTTCATCATAATCCTGCAATTCATCAAAAACCATGGCCAGATTATGGTTTATCCTCGAAATTAAAAGCGAATCATTTGTTTGCTCTGCCCTAATGAGAGCATTGTAATACAAATCCATTGCAAGTTCATAATTGCTGCCATAGTACTCATTCAATCCTTTTAAAATCAATACATCTAACTGGCTGTGCGTATCATTGGCTCTTTTGGCCAGCTCGTCTGCATTATTGAGTAAAATAGAAACAGTATCGTGGTTGGTTGCGTTCACAACCAATCGTTTTACCTGATCTAACAGAATTTTAATTTGGGAATTTTGAACAGACTGAGAGGTAGAGATGCCGGTGTATCCAGATTGAGTAAAAAGCAAATAAATCAGGAGCAACAGTGTAATTCGAATAGAAAAAGGCTTCATACTAAGTTTATTCGTTTTTCAGGCAAAGGATGCAAATATAGTACTTTTTCGTCCAATTATCTTTCAGTTTTCTAGCAACTGCAAAGCATATAAAATAATGTGAAACAGGCAATTATTCGCCATCAAATATTTGATATTTATTCACTATAATACAAATTGAAATCATTTGAATTACAATAAAATATGCTTAATTCTGTACTTCGCAAACTAAATAAAATTATACCAATGAATGAATTAAATGCACAGGAATACATGGATCGTGAAGCCCGTTACGGCGCTCACAATTACCACCCGCTGCCGGTAGTTTTGGAACGTGGCGAAGGTGTTTTTGTATGGGATGTTGAAGGCAGGAAATACTACGATTTCCTGGCAGCCTATTCAGCTGTTAATCAGGGTCATTGCCATCCTAAAATAGTAAAAGCGCTGACCGAACAGGCACAAAAACTTGCACTGACATCGAGGGCTTTTTACAACAATGTACTGGGCGAATGGGAACAATACATGACCAGTTTATTTGGATATGATAAAATGCTGCCTATGAATTCAGGCGCCGAAGCTGATGAAACAGCATTAAAGCTGATTCGTAAATGGGCTTACAAAGTAAAGGGAGTGCCAAAAGGCGAAGCTAAAATCATCGTTTGCAACGGCAATTTCCATGGCCGAACCATCACCATCATTTCAATGTCGTCTGATCCGGATGCATACAACGATTACGGCCCATACACGCCCGGATTTATCAATATTCCATACAATGATGTAAAAGCATTGGTAAAAGCGCTGGAAGATCCCAATGTGGCCGGATTCCTTGTTGAACCGATTCAGGCAGAAGCCGGAGTTTATGTTCCTGAAGATGGTTTTCTGCGGAAAGCATTCGATTTGTGCAAAGAGAACAACGTGCTTTTTGTAGCCGACGAAGTTCAGACCGGACTTGCCCGAACCGGCAAAATGCTGGCCTGCGACCATGAAGATGTCAGACCTGATATTCTGATCCTTGGAAAAGCCATTTCCGGCGGAATGCTGCCGGTTTCCTGCGTTTTAGCCGACGATGAAATAATGCTGACCATCAAGCCGGGTGAACACGGATCGACTTATGGTGGGAATCCGATTGCAGCCAAAGTTGCCATTGCTGCGATGGAAGTTATCAGGGAAGAAAACCTGGCCGACAACGCTGAAAGACTTGGAAAAATATTCAGGAAAAAATTGAAATCAATTGATTCTGAACTTATTGAAATTGTAAGAGGAAAAGGCTTGCTGAATGCAGTTGTAATAAAACCAGTGGATGGCAAGAGTGCATGGGATGTTTGTGTTGCGCTGAAAAACAATGGATTACTGGCAAAACCAACCCACGAACACATCATCCGGTTTACCCCTCCGCTCGTTATTACTGAAGACCAATTGATGGAAGCAATCGGAATTATTGAAAAAACTTTTGCTGAAATTGGGATTTAGCTGAATAACCCATCAATGAATGGGAAAAAGACTCTCTAAAGGCGACAGAATGCATATTTTATGTATTCTGCCGCCTTCTTTTATTTCCGGTTTCCGCTTTCCAATCGAGATTACCTCGCAATTACCTCAAAAAAAGAAGCTATTTTTACAAAACAAGGTCTGTAAGAAAGTAGATCAACATATTTGATGATGCAAAATCGCAAGAGAAAGATATTGAAAATACTGTCAGTCATACCATTAAGTTTGATACTGATTGTTTCTGCAGCTTTTGGATTGATGTATTTCAAAGCACAATCGTACCTGAACGAAAATCTGTCGGCATTTATTTTTAAAAAATCGAAAGGAAAATACGAGTTAACTTTTGATAATTTGAACATCAATTTCAGCCATTGGGGATTTGAAATTGAAAATTTGGCATTTCACCCTTCCGACTCGCTGATAAAAACAATCAATGATACCATACAAGGCAAGCAATTATATTCATTCTCATCACCGAATATCCGAATTGCACAAATCAGGTTGCTGAAATTAATTTTCAACAGACAACTCGAAATTGGCGAAATACTCATCACCCAGCCGGAGTTAATTATTCATGGAAAAAAGACTGACGATGACAATCAGAAGAACAACCTCACTTCTGCTTTTCAAGAACTCAGACCATTGGTCTCAAAAAATTTCAGCAGCATAAAAATTAATAAAATTGAACTGGCAAATGCAAGTTTCGATTTTTACAATCTTCTGGGAGATACCCGGAAATTGGCGAATGCCGAAGACATCACAATAGGCATTCTGAATTTTTATACCGATTCGTTGCTTTTACCAGACCCTGAGCGGGTATTCGATGCTGAAGATATATACTTACGGTTGTCGAACTATCAAAACAGACTTGGCGACAGCATCCACACGCTAACTGCGCAAACCGCCACTTATTCACTTAAAAAGTCACAGATCGAAGCCGAAAACATTGAGCTCAAACCCACTGACCGCAAAAATACAGCAAGCGGTAAATACCATATTGTTGTACCAAGAGTGATTATCAAAAGCAGTCATATCAACGAATTTTACCACGAAAAGTCAATTCCAATTGATTCGATGGTATTGACAGATGCCGTCATTAAATTCTGGCCGGGCCAGAAAACCACCCAAAAGGTGCTAAAAAAAATGGACGATTTCGACCTTTATGAGTTGATCAAAGACGAGTTTAGCAGTGTCAGCATAAACAACTTCAGGCTCGAAAATACCCAGTTAATGCTTTTTGAAAGCCAGGACGAAAAATCAAGTCAGCAGGAACTTAAAAATATCGGGATAAATCTGGAAGGCTTTCTGCTCGATTCGGTTTCGGGACAGGACACCAGCCGCATTTTCTATGCAAAAGACATCGATTTTTCTGCATCAGAATATGAACTGACACTGGGCGATAACATCCACCGGCTAAAAGTTGGGCAGGTTGATCTTTCAACGAAAAGAAAAATCGTATTTCTTAAAAAGATCCAATTGTATCCGCTACTGACCGATCAGGCAAGAATGAACCAAAGAAATACGATTGATGGCAGTTGCGACAGTGTCAGGCTCGATTATTTCGAATTCAAGAAAGCTTTTCACACCAAACGATTTAATTTTCAACGCATTAATATTTTCAATCCTGAAGTCCAACTTACCCAGAAAACAGTATCCGAAGACAAGCCAGAAATGGAAAACGCGAGTTTCATTTACCAGTTGATTTCAGTTTATCTGAAAGGAATATACGCCAATCAGGTTTCGATACGGAAAGGAAAATTTAAACTGGTGAACAAAACCGGTGTGCTGCAAAAAGGCAATATTGAAACATCGATCAAACTGGAACTGAGTGGGTTTGCATTGGATGAAATAAGCGCAAAAAGGTCAGACAGACTATTTTTCGCCCAACAGATTGAATTGAATTTTAACGAATACAAAATGCAACTAGTTGACCAGTTGCACCGGCTTACCGTTGAAAAATTTTCAATTTCAACGCGACAAAATCAAGCCTCAATAAAAAATCTGCATTTATTTCCCGATTCGAAAGAAAACATGGAGGAACTGCTTCAAAAATACAACCGGTCTGAATTATACGAGTTTACGATACCTGAATTATCATTTACCAATGCTGATTTTCACAATGCATTCTTCAACAAAAAGTTTTATGCCGATTTGTTGAGCATTAACATGCCGGTAATCTACTACGAAAATTTTGCGTTTCTGAAACCTTTGAAACCGAAAGCCAATTTCGAAGATCTTTACTTCCTGATATCCAATTACCTGGAAGACATTCATTTTGGTAAAGTCGATATTCCTGACGGCACCATCCGGTTGATCAATCACAGCAGAAATGAAAAAACGATCTCGCTCAACAACCATTTTTCGCTTGGACTTGAAAATATGAGAATCAATAAAGAACAGTTCGGAAAAAAGAAATTGCTTTTCTCTAATGAAGTAGAATTTTCAGTTCGCGACCATGTGATTCGCCTTTCGGATAAAGTACACGTAATAAAAGCGGGAACTGTTGGTTTTTCAACCAATCGAAAAGAAGTTTATGTAACGAATGCAACAATGTACCCTGAACCCGGAAGCCTGAATTTATCTACTATAAAATGGAATATTCAACTTAACATACCGGAAATCAGAATAAAAGGAATAAGCATAGAAGATTTGTACTTTGACCAGAAAATTGTTGCCGACAATGTTTTTATAAGTTCTCCCGAAATTAAACTATATCAGAAAAATAAAAGAAATGATCCGACTGAATTTAAAGAAATTACATTTCCAATGCCTGAAGAAATTGTATCTATTGCAATCCGTCAGTTCAATCTGAACAGCGGGTCTTTAAAAATATTCTCCGAATTGGGTGTAAAACCCTACCTTCTTGTTCAGTCAGATCTGAAGATGGAGTCCCAGAATATTCTTATTCAGAAAAATAAGCTTACCAACCAACCTGAATTTAAAAGCGGGAAATACACAGCAGGATTGTTTCAGTTTAAATTTACACCGAAAGATAAAAACCAGCAAATCAGCATTGAAGAGCTGAATTTTTCGACTGACAAACGACACCTTCTGGCCCGACAATTAACCGTAAAATCAAAAACAAAAAGTACCAAACAAGATCAATTCGAGTTGGAAATTCCATCGCTTTCGATGAATGGTTTCGACCTCGATAACGCCTACCGGAACGATCAGTATTTCTTTGAATCTATCCTGGTTGAAAAACCGGTATTTGTATTGTATAATAACACCAAAGACTCTACGAAAATCGATCCGTTCAAAGTCAACCTTTATCCGCACTTTGAGAGTTTTGCCGATGTATTTGAAACAAAAAATCTCAAGGTAACTGAAGCAGACTTGTCGGTTTTTAAAAATGGAGTAAAGAAAATGCGGGAGAAAGTTACCTTCGATCTTTCAAATTTCAGAATAGAAAACAAACCATCTTCGGGATTTCTTCATTCAACTGACTTTTCATTCAAGGTTCAAAATACAAAATATCAGGATAAAAAGAAATTGTACCAGTTTACAATCGGCAGTTCTGAATATTCATCCAAAGATGATCGCTTTTTAGCCAAAGATATTCGGCTGATTCCAAATTTAAGCAAAGAGAAATTTAACAGGCAAAGTGGCTTCCAGAATGATTATTTTGAAGGAAAGCTCGATTCAGTTTCAATTAGCCAGCCCAATATCCGGCGCTGGTTCGAAAAGGCCGAACTGGCCGGCAAATTTATGACAGTCAGAGGATTAAATATTGACATTTACAGGGATAAGCGCCTTCCGTTCGACGACACACGACGACCGGAAATGCTTCAGGATATGATTAAAGACCTTCCCTACCCTGTTCAAATTGATTCGCTGAGGCTGATAAACGCAAGTATCAAATATTCAGAACAACCCGAACTGGGCGACAAAGTTGGAAAAATCAGTTTCAGCGACATCAATGTTACACTAAAACCATTTACCAACATGAAAGCTACCAATTCAAAGATACCGGATTTCAGGCTCTATGGAACTGCCACCATTCTGGATTCGTGCCAGATGAAAGTGAGTATGAACTACCAGATGAACCATCCTGATAATTTTTTTACGGTAAGCGGTAGCCTGAGTTCCTTTAACATGAGGATTCTAAATCCGGTACTCGAGCCATTGGCATTGGTTTCAATCCGCAGCGGAAAAGTTGATCAATTCATGTTTAATTTCACCGCTGACAGAACACAGTCAACTGGACAACTGTGGTTTGGCTATAACGATATGCGTATTTCGGTACTTGCGCTCAAGGATGGAAATACGAAAGAAACCAAGTTTGCCAGCTTTATTGCAAACAGCTTTCTGCTCAAATCACGAAATCCAAGGGGAGGAGAATTGGAGCCAGTTGAAATTAGTTTCAAGCGCGATGAAAAACGTTCGGTACTGAATTACTTATGGAAATCAATTTTCAGCGGCATCCGCAATACGCTTGGGATCAAAGAAAAATCTGAATATGAAGATTCGGAAAACAAGTAAGTTTATGTATTGAAAATCAGCTTTTCAGATTCCAAATAAACGAAAACTTGACAGTGCGGTAATTCCAATCGCGCAAGCCGTGCAGATATTGTAGCCTGAGCGTGTGTTTTTTTAAAGAATGTGTTAAATCTAAACTGTAAACCATTGGCCTATCCCGCTCTTTTTTATATCCCGAATATCCTGAAAGTGAATTGGAAACCGACCAGCGCGACCATTTCAAATCACCCCCTCCGCCATACATGAACGCATCATTCTGAAGGTTCATATCATCGTTGGTCTGCCAAGAATAAAATCCGAATGAAGCGAAAGGCTGGAAAGAAAAATCGCTGTTCTGCCCATGGAAATCTTTGGAAAAGCTGAAATCGAAAAAATAGCCCGGACTGTCTGAATATCTGGCTCCTTCAAGCTGGCTTCCTGAAGTTGTCCGACCTGCCATTCGTGCCATTGTATCCGGAAATTTTTTCCCCTTTACGAGTTGTACAAGTGTTGAAAAATAGATGTCGCCAACAGCCAGTCCTTTCCCGTCGAAATCACGGGCCAACCGCTCGTCACGAATAAACTCCGACATGGCATAATGCTCAATCAAAACGCTGTACAGTTCGATAGCTATTTTATTACCGGCAAAAGAGCGGTAATATTTTGCAGATAAATTCTGGGTAGGATCGCCTTTTTGAAAATGTGCATCAAATCCCAGCTCGAAAGTTGTTCCGGGCTGAACAACACCTTTTTTCACTTCAGGAACGGGCAAGGCATTTGGGCCTAAATAACCGGGGGTGATGTGCAGAAAACTTCGCCAGCTTGGCATTCCGGGCTCCCATCCATGCTTTTGATTCCACCAGTTCCAATCACCTTCAGAAAAGACGAACAAAGGAAACAGACAAAAAATAACCAGTACATTTTTCTTCATGCGCCAAATATACAAAAGCGCTCCATTTGACATGACGTTTTTAAAACAAAAAACCCCGTCAAATGACGAGGTTTTGAATTTACAAATTTAGTTTCTTTCGGATATTCTTCGGAATGGCATCTTTGTGTACCATCACCGACATCGTTTTGTATTTAACGTATGGTTTTGAAGCATAGAAATAACCGCCAAAATCGTTGTAATCGCCCCAGGAGTTCTTTACCTTATAATAAAGGTTACCAGCCTGATCTTTGGCAGTTCCAACAATCACCATTCCATGATCATCGGTTGTTTGGTAATTATCAAAATCGATCTGACGCATTTCCTGCGTGATTACCTTTTCCACTCCGGGTTTCGATAATTTATAAAGTTCTTCATTTCTCTCCTTCTCTTTCTGTTTTTCCCATTTGTTAATTTCAGCATCTGTCATGTGTGCTTTGTCGATAACAGGAACAACTGCCACCCCTTTCTGCGAAGTTGAAAAACCTTTTTCACTCACATCGGCAGCCCATGCAACCGTAAAACCTGTGTTGATGGCATTGTCAATAATTTCGTCCAATTCATTCAGCGGAACATTGTAAACTTCGTCCCACGACCAGTTGTCTGGTACTTCAATCATGAATTTGCTGTAAAACGGATGATGTGTATAAGAAGAAATTTCAACGTAATCGTCCATATTTAAGCCAACAAAATCCGTAGCAAAACTTTGAGGAGTATATTCTTTACCCTTATAATTAAATTTTTCAGGACGTTCTCCAAAATAATTATTGAGTGTGCTATTCAACGATTCCTGCCAAATTGTCGATATTTTTTTGTTTGGATTTTCAACAACGGCTTTTACATTTTCAAGTAATACGCGATCGAGTTCGCCATGTACGTGCTTTTCTTCACCATAATTAAGACCTGTATAAACTTCTTCAGGAACAATTCCATATTTCCTGATCACGTTGGTCACATCGTGAAAAGCGCCACCTGCACTAAAACTTAGATTTCCGTGCAACCTGACATATTTTACTGCTTTATCGGAATAGGCATGATAAACCACAAACATTTCAGAAAGATCGACTTCCGGTTTCCCCAAACGCAACATCTCCGCTTCCAGAAATCCCAATCCTGAAAAAGACCAGCAGGTACCTGAACGATATTGATCTTTAACCGATGTAACCGGAATTTCTTTGATTGAAGTAAACTGATATCCCTTTTCCTTTTCATCCTCCTTCTGGTCCTGAGCTGAAACAAATGTTGAAATAAGGACCGCACATGCAAATAAGAGATTTTTTAACTTTAACATACTGATTAATTAATATTAGACCCCTCGAAAACAGAGCACAAATATACGCTTTTATAAGCGTAGGCTGCATCATAAACTCAAATATTCAGATATATACATTTAAATAATTGGTAAAACTAAACAGAATGAAAAAATCTCTTCTAATCTGAATTTTAACGTCTTCCGAACATTAAAGCACCAATTTGATGATAAATAATTAACAAAAACATGTTAAAGAACAATTTTTACCATCCGGAACTATTTCGTTTCACCAAGTCATTTTTTCATCAAAACAATAAGGCCTAATGAAACTTTTCTAACTTTATCGATCTAAAAATCAAAATTACTGAAATGCAAAATTCAATTGGAGTGATTTTAATAATTCTATTATTTGGTCTGAATACATTGCGCGCACAGACAACTAAAAATGAATGGATTATGCTGCCAGAAGACAAGCAAATCGCTGAAGAAAAATTGAATTTATTTGCATCGAAGTCAGGTTT